>JAKSDC010000019.1:0-72500 GCA_022360275.1 Chlorobiales bacterium | reverse complement strand
GGTGTTCTATAGGAACTCCTGATAAGATTCTCTTGTTATCGCTGCACCGAGGTCGTTCAGTTTTTGCTCTATGCATTCATACCCCCTGTCAAGGTGGTAGATCCTGAGCACTTCCGTAACACCTTCGGCAACCAGCCCGGCCAGCACCAGGGAGGCCGATGCTCTGAGATCGGTGGACATCACTTTTGTTCCCGTCAGCTTCCTGGGACCATGGACTGTTGCTTCGTTGTCGCGTATCTCTATATGTGCGCCGAGGCGGTTGAGTTCAGGAATATGATTGAAACGCTCATGGTATATTTTGTCGATGACATGGCTCGCTCCTTCCGCCTGTGTCATGAGAGCGATCCACTGTGCCTGCATGTCGGTAGGGAAGAGCGGGTAGGGATTGGCGATGACATCGGATCGAACAAGAGCATCCGGGCTTTGCAGGGTAATCGAGCCGGTGTCGGTAACGATTTTGCATCCGGCCTCCTCGAACTTTCCAAGAACCGTGATGAGCTGTGAAGGATCGACATCGGTGACGGTAATAGCGCTTCCGGTAATTGCTCCGGCGGTCAGCAGCGTTGCAGCCTCGATTCGGTCGAATATGTTGGTGAATTCGGCGGCATTGAGGGTTTCAACACCTTCAATTTCCAGTGATTCGGTACCGATTCCACGTATGTCGGCGCCCATCGCATTGAGGAAACGGCAGAGCGTTGCGATTTCCGGTTCTACAGCGGCATTGCGGATGATTGTTCTGCCTTTGGCAAGCACAGCGGCCATCAGCGCATTTCCGGTTGCACCAACCGAGGTTATGGGAAAATCTATGGCAGCTCCTTTGAGACAAGTCCCTTTAGTCCGTGCTTCGATAAACCCCTTTTCAATAGAAACCGAGGCCCCGAGTTTTTCCATTGCCATAAGGTGCAGGTCGATAGGCCGGGGGCCGAAAGCGCAGCCGCCGGGAAGGGAGACGCTGGCTCGGCCGAACTTGGCTAGCAGGGGACCCAGAACATAGATCGAGGCTCGCATTTGCTTGACGAGCTCGTAAGGAGCCTGGGCGCAGCGGATGTTTGAGGTTGAAATGTTCAGGGTGTTTTCCCGGTACGATGTTTCTGCACCAAGGTAACCCAGCAATTTGCTGAGTGTACGGACGTCTTTCAGGTCGGGAATGCGGGAAAGTTTGATTTCTCCGGTGCTGCAAAGCAAGGCGGCCGCCATGAGCGGCAATGCCGAATTTTTTGATCCGGATGCCTTGACGGTGCCGCTGAGCCGGTGTCTTCCTTGTATGACAAGTTTATCCATCCTGAGAACGTTTCAACAAACGCTAAAGCTATAAAATTTATGGTGTATTAATGGTGAGATTATTCCTCGCCTTATAGGTGAACGTGCAAGCTGATAAAGAGCAAGAGTAATTATTTAATCATTTCAGAAAGAGAAAAAAAGTTTACAGTCATATTCGTGACAGGGTACATTTTTAAAAGAGCGTTTTACCGGTAGAGGTTTTTTCCTCATATTTTCCTGAACTGTCGTAATAAACCCTGTTTTGCAGATATGTGCCTATGCGTCAAGATAAACGGTTTTGGAGCCGGTTATTTTCCTTATTGAAAAAAACAGCCGCTGTTTTTCTCATTGCAATTGCCTTGAGTCTGGTGACCGGTGTGAAGGCTTTTTGCAACCCGGAGATCGACAAAATCATGAAAGAGCGTAAAAAGCTTGAACAGAATCTCACAAGTTTGAAAAAGCAGCTAAAGGAATATCAGACCAAACTCAAGCAGACGACGAAGAAAGAGGCCCAGTCCATAAAAGCGTTGAAAAATTACAACGCCCAGCTCAAGCTGCTTGAAGAGATGATTGCAAAAAACAATGCCAAGCTGCGCAGCCAGGATATGGAAATAAGGCTTCTCAAAGACCGGTATGCGGAAAACCAGAACAAATACGAGAGAATTGCGGAAGATTTCAGGCGTGTAGCGGTAGCTGTGTACAAAAGCGGCTCGAAACATGATATTGAGCTGCTGTTCGCTGCAACATCGCTTAATCAGGCTATTGTCAGGTCACGTTATATCGGTTTTTTTTCGGAGGCTGTGGTGAAGACTGTAGATAATCTGCAGCAGACGGCACAGGAGCTTGAGAAGAGCCGGACTGTTCTTGAAGAAAGCTATCGCAAACGGTCGGGTGTTGTGAAGGAGCAACGGGCCCAGGTGAAGAGTTTCTCGAAAAAGAAAAAGGAAAAGCAGGTTGTGCTCAATACACTGAAGAAAGACAAAAAGAAGTTCACGGGCGAGATACAGGCCAACCGGAAAAAACTCCAGAAACTGCAGGCAAAAATTGAAGAGCTGATCAAGGCAGAGCAAATTGCAATTGAAAAAGAAAAAGAGCGGCAAAGACTCGAAGCTGAACGCAGAAGAGAGGCGGGCCAGGTTCCTCTTGACGATACCTCTGAAGCTGATCTTGCAAAAATTTCCAAGGATTTCGACAAAGCCATTGGTTTGTTGCCCTGGCCTGTAGACAACGGCGTGGTCGTCCGAAAATTCGGTAAAGTACGCGATGCCGATCTGAACATAGTCACAACAAATAATGGCATAGATATTTCCGTTTCTTCAGGTGCGCCGGTACGGGCTGTTTCGGGGGGAAAGATCGCCCAGATTGCGTATCTGCCGACCTATGGCAATATTGTTATTATCCGCCATACCAAATCGTATCTGACGGTCTATGCTAATCTTGCCAAGATAAATGTAGCCAAAAACGACATCGTTGTAAGCCGGGAAGTTATCGGTGTATCCGGCCCCATGCCTGAAGGCGGTTCACTGGTTCATTTCGAGATATGGAAAGGAAAAGTGAAGCAGGATCCTCAGAAATGGCTTAAAAAATAAGGTGCCATGAATACACAGTGTCTTCATCTCAATTATGCTCTGGTTGAGGATATTCTGCTGGCATTCATCCGTAACGAAATCAGCAAGTTCGGATTTCGATCGGCAGTGCTCGGGCTTTCGGGCGGGATCGATTCTGCGGTTGTATGCGAGCTTGCAGCAAAAGCTCTCGGTCCTGAAAATGTTCTTGCAGTCTTGATGCCTTACAGGAAAAGCAGTCCTGAAAGCATACGACATGCGCGCATGATGGTGGAAAGGACGGGGGTTCAGTCCGAACAAGTTGAGATATCAGGCGCCGTTGAGGCTTTTTTCGAATCGGTTCCCGATGCCGGCAAACTGCGCATGGGAAATGTGATGTCCAGGACAAGGATGCTCTATCTCTACGATATCTCGGCCAGGGATAACCGCTTGGTTGTGGGAACGAGCAATAAAACGGAACTGCTGCTGGGTTACGGTACCTTGTTCGGCGATATGGCTTCGGCTGTCAATCCGATAGGCGACCTTTACAAAACCCAGATATGGGGACTTGCGCGACACCTTCAGCTTCCGGAAGAAATTGTTGAAAAAACCCCTTCTGCAGATCTCTGGGAAGGACAGAGCGATGAGGAGGACCTCGGCTTTGGTTACGAGGAGGTGGATCTGCTGTTGTATATGATGCTGGAGAAACGTATGAGCAAAGAGGCTATTGTGAGTGAGGGAATCGATGAGTCTTTTTATGATACAGTCAGAAAAATGGTTGTGAGGAACCAGTACAAAAGAATGATGCCGGTTATCGCCAAGATCTCGGCCCGTACGCCCGGCATAGATTTCCGCTATGCCAGGGACTGGCAGGAGGTGAGGTAAAAAAAGTAAAAAGTCATAGGTCAAAAGGCAAAAAAGCAACCTTCTGTTTTCAGGACCATGTTGTCCGGCAACTCAACAACTCAACCGATCAACGATTCAACATTGTTTTCTCAAAACGACCTTTGTTCCATGTCTATAAGAAAATGCTTGTCGTCTGTCAGCGGGTAGTCGGTCGTGTAGTGCAGTCCCCTGGACTCCCGGCGCATGATGGCACCGTCAATAATGAGGCTGGCTACCTTGATAATGTTGCGGAGTTCGAGAATCTGGGTTGTAATCTTTGTTTTCTTGTAGTATTGCTCGGTTTCTTCCTTGAGGAACTCGATTCTCCTCTTGGCCCTCTGGAGCCTGAGATCGCTTCGTACTATACCCACATAATCATTCATTACCTGCTGGGCTTCTTTTTTGTTGTGTGAGACAAGGATCCACTCTTCAGGATTGACCGTTCCGCTGTCGTCCCAGTCAGGGAAGGGAGTGTCGTTATGCAGTGTTGAAATGGCCTCTCGAATGTCGATGTGAGCCCTGTAAGCGAAGACAAGGGCTTCAAGCAGCGAGTTGCTTGCAAGTCTGTTTGCACCATGAACTCCTGTGCAGGTGGTTTCTCCACAGGCATAAAGGCGGTTGATGCTCGTTTGCCCGAAGGAATCCGTTTTTATGCCTCCGCATGAGTAATGCGCAGCAGGCACGACGGGGATCATCTCTTTTGTCATGTCAATGCCGAACCGAAGGCAAGTTTCGTAGATGTTGGGAAAATGCTCGATCGTTTTTTGCGGGTCGAGGTGTGTAACATCAAGGAAAACACATTCATCACCGGTTTTCTTCATTTCGGAATCGATGGCACGTGCTACGATGTCCCTGGGCGCAAGATTTTCCCGTTTATCATACTTGTGCATGAACTCCTGACCGTTTTTGAGTTTCAAAACCCCTCCGAAGCCGCGTACCGCCTCGGAAATAAGGAATGATTTCGCCTTGGGATGATACAGTGACGTCGGGTGGAACTGAACAAACTCCATGTTCGCTATTGTAGCCCCGGCCCGGTAGGCCATTGCTATACCGTCTCCCGTAGCTATCGGCGGGTTTGTCGTGTGCAGATAAACCTGGCCTAACCCTCCCGAGGCGACCATGGTTATTTTTGCAAGGATTTTTTTCAGCTTCCTGTTTTTCGAATCAAGTGTATATGCTCCATAACAGGTAATGTCATTGGTCTTGATGTGAAGGTGGTGTTCCGTCAGAAGCTCGATGGCGAAATGGTGCTCGAGTAACGTGATGTTTGGATGGTTGTTGACCCTGTCGAGGAGAGCCTGTTCAACCTCTTGACCAGTAAGATCCTTCGCATGGACGATTCTTTTTCTGGAATGTCCGCCTTCCCTTCCAAGGTCGAGGGTGTCACCGTTGGTGGTCGTGAACTCTACGCCGAGTTCCATCAATTTTTTGATATGCTGCGGACCCTCCCTGATCATGAGCGAAACCATTTCACGGTTGCATAGTCCTGCTCCTGCACCAAGCGTATCCTCGATATGCAGTTCGGTGCTGTCGTTTTCACCGACAGTCGCTGCGATGCCACCCTGCGCCCAGTTGGTGTTGGAGGCAGAGCTTTCTTTTTTCGTTATGATGGTTACGTTTGCATACTCGGCGGTGTACAATGCAAAATACAATCCTCCGATACCGCTGCCGATGACAAGTACATCGGTTTTAATTTCTTCTTTCATAAATGATTATGAGAATGTGTTACGAGGAGTAATCGGCGAGGCTGCTGTGTGTTTTCGCCGATATGTATTCCAGTAAAAACACAAGAAGCAGCCCGGTTGTCATCAGCATCATCGCGGAGATAACCAAAGGGTCGGCTCCGGTTATCTGCAGATAGGTTTCAGGCATGACGTTGGACGAAAAAAGCAGTGCGCTCTTACCGCCGGGCACAGCATCGGGCACGGGCACTTTCCAGGGCCATACTTTGGTAAGCGAACCGATCATGATGCCGGCAAGAAGTGTCATGGTCTGGTCATGGTAGCGTTGCAGGAGTTTCGAGAGAATTCTGACGAAACCAAGCAGTCCGGTAAGACAACCTGCGCCGAAAATGACAATGATTGCGAGGTTGAGCTCTTTGACGGCACCGAGAATAAAGGAGTATTTGCCCAAAAGCAACAGGATGAAGCTGCCGGATATTCCCGGCAAGATCATTGCGCATATGGCTATTGCTCCTGACAGAAAGATGAACCACCAGCTTTCGGGAGTCGTTACGGGGGAGAGGCTCGTGATGAGAAACGCAGCAAGTGCTCCGCCGGCGCCGGCCATCCAGGCCGCAGGAGAGTGTGTTCTTACCCGTCGGATGATTACCACTGCCGATGCGATAATCAGGCCGAAGAAAAACGAGAGCAGCAATAGTGTATGGTGCTCGAGCAAAAAAACAATCGTGTTGGACAACGTGACGATGCTGATGAGGATGCCCAGAATCAGGCTCAACAGAAAATTCCCGTTGATGGTTTTCCAGAAAGAACGAAGCTCGAAGCGGAACAATTTCCTCAGCGCCGAACTGTTTATCGATTTCAATGAAGCAATAAGGGTTTCATAGATTCCTGTGATAAACGCAATGGTGCCTCCGGAGACTCCGGGAATAATGTCTGCCGCACCCATCAAAACGCCTTTGACGGTTACGGGAAGATAGTGTTGTACTATTTTTAAGACCATTGATCAGCGTCTTTGGGGCCTGAGTTCAGACGTTTGTTTTTTTTCTGAGATACTTCAGCGAGTTGGCAATGATAATGAAGATTCCCCCAAGAATAATGTAATGTACAAAATCAACCAGATCGGGGAACAGGGCAGCAAGAAAATAGCCGATCGAGGTAAAACAAAGTACCCAGACGATAGAACCCGATACGCTGTAAAAAAGAAAAACCGGGTACGGCATTCCGGCAACTCCGGCGAGCGTGGCGGCAAAGCTCCTGACTACAGGAACAAAGCGTGCAAGAAAAACCGCTTTGGAGCCATGCTTTTCATAAAATCGTTCTGTTTTATCGAGATGCTCTTTTCGGAAGAACCGCGTTTCTTTTTTGTTCGGGAAAACTCGCTGAAGCTGTGTGCCAATGAAGTAGCCGGTTGAATCACCCATAATGGCGCCGAAACAAAGCGTTGCAATGACAAGGGAGAGATCGAGCTGACCGGATGCCGCGATCAGACCTGCAGTTATAAGCAGAGAGTCGCCGGGCAGAAAAAAACCTGCAAACAGGCCTGTTTCGGCAAACACGATGGCAAACAGCAGCGCATAGCCTCCCCAGATGATAAGTTCTTCAAGCGTCTGAATGTCTTGCATAAATCATAAGCCGCCATGAAGGCGGCTTGGATTGTCGTTGTGCCCGGCCGTTGTCAGGACAGCAATACCGCGCAGGCAATCACGGTTGTCCATAATCCGTTTTCACCTTCAGCTGATTGTGTGATATTGAATGAATTAATGATTTTGCCGCTCATCTTGTAGATCCCTTCCCGTTCGTCCCAGTCCTTGTTGGGGTCAAACTCAATGCCAAGAGTTGTTGCGAGCATTGTTGCGGCAAGGTCTTCGGCATACTCCCCCGACTGTTCCGAAGTTTGGCCGTAAGGATGGTGTTCGGCAAGGTAGCCGTAAAGCGATTCGTCTGCCGGCAGGGCAACGCCGATCGATGATGCGATAAGGCGGCCGTGTTCATTCGTGGAGTTCCTTGCCATGACGGCGAAGGTGATTTCTCCGGGGGAAAGGAGTTTAAGTCCTTCTTCAACGTTTAGTCGTTTGCATTTCGGAGGGAAAATACTTGATACGGTTACCAAATTGCATTTTTCAATTTTAGCATCTCTTAACGCAAGCTCGAAGGAAGAAAGATACTCTTTGTGTTTTCCTACACCTTTGGTGAAAAATACTTTTTCAGGCACGAATGACAACGCAGTGATCTCCGGATAGAATTATGAAAATGCTGCAAAACTGAGCAAGTATAGGAAAAAGCCGAATTATTCTATATCATTTTTTCAATGCAACTTTGAAAAATTTTCGCTTGCCTGCTTTTATGATCTTTGGGGCTTTTTCGAGCACTACCTCGAAGTTGATATCATCGACTTTGGTGTCGTCTATCTGAACTGCATTCTGGCTGATGAGTCTACGGGCCTCACTCTTTGATGAAACGGCCTTCAGCTCCACCAGAAGCTTCACCAGTGGGATCGATGCGGTCTCAAAGGTAAACTCTTCTATGTCGGCAGGCGCTTTTTTATGAACAAAAACCCGGTCGAAATGATCTTCCGCTTTTCCTGCAAGTTCTGCGGAATGGTAAATCGATACAATCTCTTTCGCGAGGGCTCTTTTGGCCTCTCTCGGATTTTGCTTGATGATTTCACGAAACAGTTCCAGAGATTGGGCCGGGCTTGGCAACAGAAGAGTGAAGTAGGTCTCGATCAAGTCATCAGGAATGGAAAGGGTTTTTCCGTAGATATCCTCAGCGGAGTCATTGAAACAGATCGCGTTGCCGAGTGATTTCGACATTTTCTCCTCACCGAAGGTGCCGACAAGGAGCGGCATTGTTATACAAACCTGAGGTTGAATGCCATATTCGCGTTGCAAGTCACGGCCTACAAGGAGATTGAATTTCTGATCTGTTCCACCCAGCTCGATGTCGTTACGCAGATGGACCGAATCCATTCCCTGGGCGAGAGGATAAAGGAACTCATGGATAGAGATCGGTTCGCGTAACCGGTAGCGTTTTTCAAAATCATCCCGTTCAAGCATCCTTGCTACCGTGTAATGGCTGGAGAGACGAATCACATCGTCGAATGTCATTCGACCGAGCCATTCCGAGTTATAGCATATGGTTGTTTTTTGCCGGTCGAGGATGATCGAGGCCTGTTCGAAGTAGGTTTGGCCGTTTTGTTTCGCTTCTTCAGCTGAAAGCTGTGGTCTGGTTTTGCTTTTCCCTGACGGATCGCCGATCATGGCTGTAAAGTCGCCGATAATGAGGGTTGCTTCATGGCCCAGATCCTGAAAATCCCTGAGCTTTCTCAGTACCACAGAATGACCGAGATGCAGATCCGGCCTGGAAGGATCGGCACCGAGTTTGATTTTCAGCGGCTTTTGTGTTTCAAAGCTTCTGGTCAGTTTCCGTTCCAGTTCTTCCTCACTGATAACTTCAACGGTGTTACTGACGATAAGATCGAGCTGCTCTTTTACGGGTGGAAAACTCATAATTGAAATCGTTCTTTTGTCTGAGTTGACAGTTTTACATTGCCCTAAATAATGGCAGGAGAAGTAGTAATGCTTGTTGATTTGTTGAATTGCAATGAGATGGATGCCGGGTCGAGTCAGGCATCACTCGTTACAAGCCATTTTTTCAGAGGAGATTCTTCACGAGTCAGTATTGCTGTTTCAGGCGTTGCAGATGACGTTCGGTTTCCCTTGATTTAATGCTCTCGCGTTTGTCGTGCAGTTTTTTGCCTTTGGCGAGGCCAAGTTCTATTTTGAGAACGCCTCTGTTGTTAAAAAAAGCTTTTAAGGGGATCAGGGTGAGGCCTTTTTGCTGCAGCTTCAACCGGAGTTTTTCTATCTCACCGCGTTTAAGCAGCAGTTTTCGGGTTCTCTTCGGGTCGAGCTGCTCGACATGGTTGTGCTCGTATGCTGATATCTGCATGTTTTCCAGCCAGACCTCTCCCCTGTGAATGATTGCATAACTTTCGTTCAGGCTGGCTTTACCGAGACGTACGGATTTCACCTCGCTTCCTTTCAGTTCAATGCCAGCGACCATCGTATCGAGTATCTGGTACTCGTGCCTGGCCTTACGGTTCAGAATCGTGGTTACATACTGAGGTTTTTTCTGTTCTTTTGCCACGGTTCGGTTTTCAAACGTTTTTGAGAAAGCGCTGTACTGACGAGATGAAACGCCCTGCTCAGGTTTGGTAATAATTTTCCGGGATTATATTTCCCATGTTGAGCGTAAGATTGGGATCGAGAGTTTTTTTTATTCTCACCATTTCTTGCAGGCCTTTCCTGCCGAACATTCTCGCAAGATACTCCGATTTCAGTTTTCCAATGCCGTGTTCAGCTGAAAGGGTACCTCCCAGTTCAAGAGCTTTTCCGACAAAATCCTGATAAAGGGCTTTTGCCGCCATAAACTCATCATGGCTGGACGGCAGAATATTCAGGTGGACGTGTGAATTGCCGATATGCCCGAAAATGATGTAACGAAAACCTTGTTGTTCACAGGTGTCCCGGTAAAACTTGAAAAGTTCGGCAAATGATTCATCGGGAACCGCCATATCGGTACTGATCTTGCTTTTCGACTGGGTGCTCAGCCATTCGTTGACCTGTACCGGAAGCTCATGGCGGAAAGCTATCATCGCCCTTTGTTCGTCAACATCGAGAGCTACCCAGGATTCATCTGTCATCGCATTGGACCGCTCCATCAGTTCGAGCCATGCTTCAAGTTTTTCGTCTTCCTCTTCCATGGCAGTTTCTTGCTCGAAAAACAGAGAGCCTGCAGCTTCTGCAGGAATCTCGGGATACACCTTGCGAAGAAAATCAAGCGAATTACGATCGAAGAACTCAAGAGCCCTCGGGTTTACGCCTCCGCTTTTCTTTTTTGCATTTTCCACGAAGGACAGGAGATCTTCGAGCTTGCGGAAATACACAAGGCATGCGATGATTTTTTCAGGAACCGGAACAAGCTGCAGATCGGCTTCCACAATGACGCCGAGGGTCCCTTCAGAGCCTATGAACAGGTCGATAAGGTCCATATAGGGTGCGGAGTAATAGCCTGCATTATGTTTTGAGGTACGAGGAAGGGCATAATCCGGGATTTTGAATTCCAGATTTCCTGCAAGAGGAAGGTCAAGGCGGAATATACCATCTTGGTCGGCACGATATTTCCCTCTCGGAATATCGAGGATGTCTCCGGAAGCCAGAACAACGGTAAGGCGCGCTATGTGATTTCTGGTCGGGCCGTACTTGTAGGTGCGGGCGCCCGACGAGTTGTTGGCTATGGTGCTGCCGATAAAGCAGAGTTTTTCTGTAGGATCGGGTGGATAAAGCCAGCCGTGGCTTTCGGCTTTTTTCTGGATGTTCTCGAGCAGGGCTCCTGCACCAACTGTCATGATCGCACGGTCTCTTTCACGTTTGACAGGTGTCTCTATATGGTCGAGTTTCTCCATGGCAATGACATGGTCGCCGAACGGTATCCTGCCTCCAGTCGTGCCGGTGCCGTTACCCGATATCACAAACCTTTTTCCGGATGAAGCACTTTTCTGCAGCAGCGTTGAAACATCATCCATACTTTCCGGAAAATACACTCCGGGTGTATGACCTGTTTTGATATTGCTTGTATCCTCAAGGAAACCCTGAATAAGGGTCGGGTCATCTTTATAAATCATTTTCCTGCGGTTCTGATTGGCTGGTGTCTATACGACCGGCAGCAACCGACAGACTGTCCACGTCAGCGGTGTCGGGACCGTTAACATAATAATTAATTAATTTTCCGGCTATAGGTGCGGCTACACTTCCGCCGTAACCTGCGTTTTCAACCAGGACGGTGAGCGCAATAGAGGGGTCGTCAAAAGGTGCGAACGCTACAAACCATGCATGATCCTTGCCATGTGGGTTCTGTGCCGTACCGGTTTTCCCTGCAACCTTGACATTGTTTACCGCCGCAAGTCTTCCGGTTCCTCTTTCAGCAACTCCAAGCATTGCCTGACGTATCGTTTCGAGCGTTTTCTCGGAGATCGGCAGTTTATTTTTCCTGAAATCAAAAGTCTTGACAGTATCACTCTCATGCGGAAGATATCCCTTGACCAGATGGGGCTGGTGCCAGGTTCCCTTGTTGGCTATTGTTGCTGTAAAGGCTGCAAGCTGCAGCGGTGTCGTGTTCAGTTCGCCCTGTCCGATGGCAAGGCTGACGAGATACCCTCTGGTCCACTTTCCCTTGCCGTACCGTTTGTCATAATATTCAGCCGAGGGAAGAGGTGACGACCGCTCTCCTGGGAGGTCGATACCGGTGGTTTTTCCGAATCCGAACATCCTCCCGTACGAAGTCCATTTTTCAAATCCGAGATCGAAAATCAGGTTATAGTAATAGGTGTTGCACGACTCTACAATTGATCGTTCCAGATTGACCGGACCGTGTCCCTGACCCCCATGGCAGAGAAATCGGCCCCGGCCCAGTCTGAAAGTGCCCGTACAGTAAATTTTTTTCTCGGGTGTTATAGCGCCTTCTTCAAGGGCGGCTGTGGCAAGCAGAAGCTTGTAGACCGATCCTGGAGGGTAAGAGGCCTGAATGGCCCGGTTGAAAAGAGGCTTATCGGGATCGCGGACTATCTCCAGCCACTTTTTATTGTCGGTTGTCCCGTTAAGGATGTCGAGATCGTAGTCAGGCTGGCTTGCCATGGCGAGGACTCCTCCGTCACGGGGATCAATGGCCACGACAGCCCCCGATTTACCGGTTTCTTTCAGGAGGTCTTCTGCAAGTTTTTGCAATCCTGCATCAAGAGTCAGATGCAGATCATTGCCTTTACTGAACGGGCGGTCTCTGGCTCCGC
The DNA here is from genome assembly GCA_022360275.1 of Chlorobiales bacterium. Lineage (GTDB taxonomy): Bacteria > Bacteroidota > Chlorobiia > Chlorobiales > Chlorobiaceae > Prosthecochloris. Next base: position 60,282 of record JAKSDC010000019.1, on the reverse strand, counting down.
TTTCAAATTTGCCGGCAGATTTGCCGATCGAGCTAACCAGTTCAAACCGTACACCTTTTTTGCCTCTCAGATAATCCTCGTAATTTTGTTCGAGTCCTTTGCTTCCTGTTTTGTCGTCCGGCGTATATCCTTTTTCGGACATCGCTTCGAGCTGTTTTTTGGAAATGAAGTTCAGATAACCGAGGATATGTGAGGCCTCGAGTTCCAAAGGATACTTTCTTTTGTTTTCCACCTCGATCATCACTCCGGGGAGCTGCCAGAGGTTTTCGCTGAGGCGCATCATTTCCTGCGGCTCGATATCCCTGCCGACGGCGACAGGCGCAAAGCGGTTATAGCGGAATCCTTTCTGTATCCTTCCCGTCAGTTCTGCAAAAGATATATCCAGCAGACCGGCAAGCGTGCTTTTTTTCAATGAATCAGTAAACTCGGCCGGAACAACCTTGACGGAGTACAGCGGCTGGTTGTCAACAACGACAACACCGTTTCGATCGATCATCCGTCCTCTTGGAGGCTGTACCCATACTCGCCTCAAACTGTTAGCATCCGAAATGGAGCCCAGTTCTTTGTATTCGAAGACCTGAAGATACATGAGGCGCAGAAAAAGAACAGCAAAGACCGCTATGACAACCAGTGAAACACTGAAGGCTCTATGTTGAATTTTATCCATGAACTGAACCGGGTGTTTTCTAAACTGAGCGATTGTCGAGCATGGCAGAGATGCAGAACTTAATTGTTTACAATAATTTTCTTGAAAAACATCTGATAGGCAAATGCTGCGACGACCATGGTCAACAGCGTTGCTAATCCTATGGAGTATGCCATGTGTAACGTCGTTGGTAATGAGAGCACATTGAGCATGAACGTATAAAGAATTCTTCCGGTCAGGCAGGCAAGCAGCACACCTTTGTAATACATTTGTTTTTTCTGCCGTGAGGAAGCGTGACTGTCTTCCGGGATATGGAAATAGCCGGCAACGAAACCCTCAATGGTTTTTGAAAGCGTTTCTATTCCCACATTGCCGCTCAGGATTCCGGTTGCAATGCCGGCTACGAAACCGTAGGTTGTTCCCTGTTTCTGGCCGTATCTGATGGATGTAAAAGCAATGAAAACAGTAACTATATCCGGAAACACCCCGAAAATAACCAAACGAGATACCACATATTGCTGCAGAATGCAGAGTGCAATAAGCAGGAGGGTGTCTGTTATTATATTTTTAAACACTTTATCCTAATGGTTTCGTGAATCGAAGTGCCTTTGAGAGATGGTTTTCTCTGCTCAATTCAAGGGCCGGTTTCCGGCAAGACGTTTTCCGTATCATTACCGCTGTTCCTCATCAACTCTACTTTTTCCGGGTCTGTTGTTTTTTCCGCTACAAGAACGTAGGTCAGGGTTGAAAAATTGACCCCCAACCGGACATTGATTTTGTAAAACTGTTTTTCAGGTATTACCTCAACTACTTTGCCTATGGGGATGCCTTGAAGGGCAAAGGTACTGAAATCGGCCGTATAAATTTTTTCGCTTTCATGAATCGTACTGCTTAAAGGGACATAATGCATTTGCGCAGTCTGTTCTTCCCCGCCGTTCCAACTCAGGATTCCATGTGTGTTGTTGCTGTCGGATACGACGCTGACACTAAATTCCGAGTGTATTACCGGCATTACCTTCGCATAATTGTACGAAACCTCAATAACCCTCCCTACCAGACCATCCGGCGTAAGCACCGCCATATCCTTTTCAATACCCTGTCTGGAGCCCGCATTGATGATCAGCACATTTTCCCTTGTGTTGAATCTTCGTTCCACTACTCTTGCCGGGATAAGCTTGACCGGGCTGTTCTCCATAAACTGAACGGCGCGGTTTACAGTAGCAGTATCCCGCAAGGCGTTGCCTTTTACAATAACGTCGGCAAGCAGTGCCGAGTTCTGTAACGTCAGTTTTTCGTTTTCTTTTTTAAGGTTGATATACAGGCTTATGTCACTCAGGCCTTGTGACAGGGCCGCTCTCAGTTCGGTTCCTCTGGACATAAGGCTTTTGAGTGAGTAAGCATCCTCGAACCTGATGAGCAGTCCCGCTATGCCGCAGTAAAGCAGCAGGAGCAGGTAGGCGTTGTTGTTGATGAAAAATTTAAAAAACTTCGGCACGTTGATTATCAGTGAGTTGCGCTTGTACTTTTTTCTTTTAAGAATCGTTTGTCTTCAAGCTGAATCGTCACATGATCAATATTATACTTTTCCTTCAACTCTCTATGGATGGGAATCAGAAGTTTCTGTCCTTCCTGAAGATCGTCCACCTGAAGGTGACAGCTCAATGCATTGATTCCACTCGTGAGTGCCCACACGTGCAGGTCGTGCAGATTTTGAACGTGTTCGAAACACAGCAGGGTTTTTTCTATATCTCCGATGTCCAGTTCTTTCGGAACAGACTCCATGAGTACATTGACCGCCTCTTTGATAATGTTCAATGCGCTTCTCACAATGAGAGCGGCAATAAAAAAGCTGATAAAGCTGTCCAGAGTCACCCAGCCTGTGAAATGAATCAGGATTGCGCCTCCTACAACGCCGACTGATCCGGCAAGGTCGCTTAGTATATGAACATAGGCAGCCTTGACATTGACGCTGCTATCCTTTTCTTTTCTGAGCAGGAGCGCACTGATGACATTTGCCGTCAGACCTATGATACCGAAAGAAAGCATCTCTACGGTTTGAATTTCCTTCGGCATTGCAATGCGCTTCCATGCTTCCAGCGTGACAAAAAGTGCCGTGATACAAAGGATCACTCCGTTGATCAGCGCAGCAATGATCTCCAGCCGGAAATAACCGTATGAACGTTGCTTTGTGGATGGTTTAGTACTGAACTTGATGGCGAGAAAACTGATCAGCAGAGCAAAAAGATCGGTAACCATGTGGCCGGCGTCGGCTATAAGCGCAAGACTTCCGGAGAGTAATCCGCCGACAAGCTCGACAAAAAAGATGGCTGCAGTAATGACAACCGCGTATTTCAGGCCTTTTTTTGCTTTTCCACCTCTGAAGCTTTGTTCCGAGCGAACCCTTTCGTTATGCTCCATTCCACGTCAGAAGATGGCTGTAACAGCATTGTTGCAAGAATCTGGATGTCTGGGTCATACCGATCCGACTGATTTGGCAGGCACCTTGATTTTATTAAATTTACCGGTTTACAGAGCGCTACACAGGAATGAGTTAAAATTATGAGTTTAAACGTAACTGACAAATTTGTTGTTGTCGGAGACAGGGTGCTGATCAAGCCTCGGTCGGGTGACGATCGAACAAAGGCCGGTATCTATCTGCCTCCCGGTGTTCAGGAAAAAGAGAAAATACAAAGCGGTTACGTGTTGAAAATCGGCCCAGGGTATCCGGTCGGCCCTCCTCCGGAGAGTGATGAGCCGTGGATGGAGGAAGTCTCAACTCCGCAGTACATCCCCCTCCAGGCAAAAGTCGGTGATCTGGCGATATTTATTCAGAGCAGCGCATATGAGATTGAATATGATGGGGAAAAGTATCTCATTGCTCCTCATGCTGCGATACTGCTGCTCATCAGAGAGGACGATGAACTTGAGTATTATCTGAAGTAAACGCCCCCTCAGTGTTTCACATGGTGTTTGAGTGGTAGTAACATCACCGTTCCGGCCGGATCGGATTCCAAAGCAATATTTTTTTCGGCTTATCATGACAGCAGTTGACGTAAAAAACGATAGATCTGCCGATGTGCGGACAAGAGAGCTTGCCCGGCGCATTGAAAAACTGAAAAAAGAGATGCGGGCGATAATTCTTGCCCACTATTACACGGTCCCCGAGGTTCAGGATGCAGCGGATATCGTCGGGGACAGTCTTGCTCTTGCCCGTGCGGCTGAAAACACCGATGCCGATGTCATTGTTTTTGCCGGTGTTTATTTTATGGGAGAGACAGCAAGCATTCTCAACCCTGACAAGCTTGTGCTCATGCCGGACGACCATGCCGGGTGTCCACTTGCCGACAGTTGTCCGACTGAGAAGTTCAGGGCGTTCAAGGCAGAGCATCCTGATGCCGTGGTTATCAGCTATATCAATTCCACGGCGGAAATCAAGGCCGAGTCGGATATTATCTGCACTTCGTCCAATGCAGAGCGAATCGTTCGGCAGATTCCGGAAGACAAGGAAATTATTTTCGGGCCGGATAGAAATCTCGGCAGCTACGTCATGAAAAAGCTTGGCAGAAAAATGATTCTCTGGCAGGGATACTGTTATGTTCATGAAGCTTTCAACTGGGGGGTCATAAAAAAAGCGGTTGATACAAATCCGGAAGCTGAATTGATAGCTCATCCCGAGTGTCGTGAGGATTTGCTGCAGCATGCGGATTTTGTAGGATCCACCAGCGGATTGCTCAGGTATGCCGAGCAGAGTCGCGGCAAAACTTTCATTGTTGCGACAGAACCAGGCATTTTGTACGAAATGAGGAAGCGCTCGCCCGAAAAAACCTTCATTCCCGCGCCAAAGGATGCTTCGCACCCCTGGAGCACCTGCACACAGATGAAGCAGAACACGCTTGAAAAACTTTGGCGGTGCATGGAGAATCGACGGCCGCAGATAGTCGTCGATGAACCCCTGCGCCTGGCGGCGCTGAGGCCCATCCGGCGCATGCTCGAAATGTCCTAGGATGCCTCAAAAATGGTCCTTTTGCCATCTTATCGCTCGTCACTTGTTTCTGACTTACCCTTGAGTCCTTCGCTGCTGTTATTCAAGGCGATCGTTTCTTTACTGCCTAAAATTGTGCCGGAATTGAAATGCTCCGTTTTGTCTTCTGTCAACTGATAGTCCCGTAACCGGGTGGATATTCTGGCTACTTACTCCTTAATGCTGGCTTCTTCTTTGCCATACGCATAAAGAAACCCTCCTCTGCTGAGTTTGTCGACAACCTCTTCGATTTTCGAAGGTGCAACTACGAAGCAGCCGTTGCTCCGGCCGATTCTCGGACCGTTGAGCGTCAGGATGTTCTCGATGATGACGGGAATGGAGACATAATCCGCAGAGTGCAGTACGATATCTCTCGCAAAAGCGTTGTCGTTTTTCAGTGAATCGAGCCCGTGAAGCCTCATGGCGAGGCCGTGATCTCCCCGGTAAGCGTTGCCGGTTTTGTAAAGACCGAGACTGCTCATGTTGGAACCCTCGATGTTTGAAAATTTCATGGCATACAATGAGCCGCTTTTGCCGGCGTGAGCAACACGGTAATAGCGTTTTGACCCGCTTTTCATCTCGATAACGACCATTCGTTTGAAAGATGACGGTTTTGTGTAATCAACGACGGCAAGGTACTGAGGTGGGGAGTCAAATGGATGATTGAGCAGATATTCGGAAACAGCCTGCCGGGCCGAGCGGATTGCTTCATCGGAAACCCTGTGCATTGGCAGCAAGAAACCCGACAGGATGATTATGACGAGAAGAAATGTCGTACTGCCCGCAACAAAGAGAAACTTTTTTGTCATGGTTCCGAATGATGTTCCTTAAGAAAGGTCCCGTTATTGTATTCCTCGAAGGCGGTTTGCAGTTCCTTGCGGGTATTCATTACAATCGGGCCATGCCAGGCAATCGGTTCATGCAGCGGCTTGCCGGAAAACAACAAAAATCTCACGGGGCTGTTTTCGGTCGAAACGTGAACATGGTCGCCGTGTTCATCATACAGCACCAGGGTTTCGTTGTCCATGAGCGGTCCGGTTTCCATGTCGAAATAATTTACCCCCTCGGAATCGAAAGAAAACAGGTCGGTATTGTGGCTGAAATAGCCTTCTCCGGCAACGATATAGGCGAAAACAGTATAGCCTTGCTTGACTGCGTGATCCCAGCCGGTTGCTGATGGAACAGTAACATCGAGATACTCGGGGTCAGTAACGACTCCTTCAACCGGCCCGTTTTTGCCGTCGGCTGCTCCGGAGATAATACGAATGGAGACGCCGTTTTGCAGGTGTGCCACGGGGATCATCTCTGCCGTGATGCTTCGGTAACGTGGCGGCATCATTTTCTGCGATGCAGGAAGATTCGCCCATAGCTGGAAACCGGCAACGGTTCCTTTGCTGTTGCCGAAAGGCATCTCTTCATGGATGATACCGCTGCCGGCGGTCATCCACTGAACTTCGCCGTGATGAATCACGCCTTTGTTGCCGAGACTGTCATGATGTTGGACACTTCCTTCAAGAAGGTAGGTGATGGTTTCGATACCGCGATGAGGATGCCATGGGAACCCTTTCAGGTAATCGGCAGGATTGTCCGAACGGAAATCGTCCAGCAGCAGAAACGGATCGAAGAGCGGGACCTGGCTGGAACCGAATGCCCGTTTGAGTTGTACTCCGGCCCCTTCCGTAACCGGCTTGCTTTTAAATACTTTTGCAACGGACCTCGGCTTTTCCATGGCTCTTGACGTTTTGGCAGCAATGCTCAGAGTATAAAACAAGAGAGGGTGTTTTTTTGTTCACGGGGATGTGCGCCAGTGACAATGACGGGTGGTCGACAAGAGGAGGCGTGGGTTGTTGATTCAAACGCAGCAGTGTCATATTATAGAGGTGTTGTCAGTCTGAGAACATCTTTTATCCATGGACATTAAATCGAACAATACCATGAGAAAAAAGCGGAGCACTTTTGCCCGTTAAGGCTTTTGCAGCGGTGAAGCCGGTCAAGGTTTTCGTGTCCATCCGGCCCAATCAGAAAAGCTGTCCGCGGTTGAATTCGGGGTAGAAGATCCTTTCGATGCCGGCTGTTTTTCCGGTTTCCGGATCGAGTTGCAGCAGAATAGCCGACAGGTGAACATCGTCCTCGGCACATTCGTATTTGTGAGGTGTCTGGAAGAGAAAACGGTCTGTTGCGGATTTTATCTGCATGCCGATAACCGACTGATATGGTCCGGTCATCCCGGTATCGGAACAATATCCGGTGCCGTTTGGAAGAATTCGTTCGTCGGCAGTCTGGATGTGAGTATGGGTTCCGATAACGGCTGATACCCTTCCGTCGAGGTACCAGCCCAGGGCGATTTTTTCCGCAGTGGCTTCAGCATGCATGTCGATAAAGATGTAGCGGGCTTTGTCCTTTACCTGTTTGATTATCCAATCGGCAGTTCTGAAGGGACATTCGATGGTGGACATGAATGTTCTTCCCTGAAGGTTGATAACGGCGATATTGCCGAGACCGTCCGGCATGGGGTAGATGCCGAACCCTTTTCCATATGCACCTTTGGGGTAGTTATGAGGTCTGAGGACATGCGGATCGGTTTTCAGGGTTTCAAAAAAGTTGAAGTTGTTCCAGGTATGGTTTCCCCCCGTAATCACGTTAACACCCGCTTCTCGCAGCTGGCACAGGGCTTCCTTGCTCATGCCTTTGCCGTTATGAGCATTTTCGCCGTTACAGATCACGAAATCAATCGAATGTTTGCTGATAAAGCCTTTCAGCATATGGCTTACCATTTGCAGCCCCGGTTTTCCGACGACATCTCCTATAAAAAGTATATTTGCTGTTTTTTTTCCCATACTCTCAGCATACTTAATGATCAGAAAACCACAGGGTGAATTTACGCAATCTTTTATGAAATAGAGAATTAGAGGAAAAGCCGGAAATCAAAAAAGCGCAGCACGCCGTTGATTTGCGTTAACAATTCTTTTCAAAGTCTTCTGCTTTCATTACGTCGTTTTCGCTCCCGATGTACAGCGGTGTTCTCTGGTGCAGTTCGGTGGGTTCGATATCGAGAATGCGCTCTTTTCCGTTGGTTGCCCTGCCTCCCGCCTGTTCGCAGATAAAGGCAAGCGGGTTGGCTTCGTACATCAGGCGCAGTTTGCCGTTGGGATGTTTTTTCGTTGCAGGGTAGACGAAGACCCCTCCTGTGAGAAGATTGCGGTGAAAATCGGCTACCAGCGAACCGATATAACGGGTGCTGTAAGGGCGGCCTGTTTCCTTGTCCTCTTCTTTCAGGTAATTGATGTAGTCGATGGTGGAATCATGTAACTGGTGCCAGGATCCCTCGTTGATCGAGTAGTATTTTCCTTTTTTCGGCGTGGTAATGTTTTCATGGGAAAGCAGGAACTCCCCGATGGTCGGATCATAGGTGAAGCCATGTACACCATGCCCGCTGCTGTAAACCATTACAACTGAAGAGCCATAGATCACATAACCTGCAGCAACCTGCTGTGATCCTTTCTGGAGACAGTCTTTCAGATCCGCTTCGCGCGGGTTGTCGCCGGTAAGGCGGTAGATCGAGAAGATGGTTCCTACGCTGACATTGACGTCGATGTTCGATGATCCGTCGAGCGGATCGAAAAGAAGCACATATTTTCCCGATTCGTTTTTCGGGGGAGCAATCGTTCCCTCGTTTTCCTCTGAACCCATGATCGCAAATCTTCCATGTTGACCGATCGCGTTGATGATTTTTTCGTTCGCAAACAGATCGAGTTTTTTTACTTCTTCTCCCTGGACATTTGTCGTCCCTGCCATGCCTAAAATATCAACCAGCCCGGCCCGTACCACTTCCCGTCTGACAAGTTTCGCTGCAAAAGCGACATCGTAGAGCAGGTCTGTAAGCTCTCCGGTAGCATGTGGATTAAGTTTCTGCTCTTCAACAAAATGGCGCTCGATAGTGATCAGTTTGTTCATCTCTTCTTGTGTGAATGTGTTCGGAAAGGCTTCTTTCATCAGCCGCTAATGTACTGTTTTTTTCGAGGCATTTCAAGGTTCGCCGTTGAAATGCAGTCCGACGGGAAAAATCTTGGATTCGGAAGCCAAAAGCAAAAAGACGGATTGTTGGTTTGTTTGTTTATCGAATTTTAGGGTTTGCCGTACATAATCGTACTTGTACTCAGTGAAGCGGTACTTGTAATCGCAATCGAAAAATCAAGTGCATAGAGCAGGTAAAGAGGTGGATAAAGAGTCCGGAAACGGCGGGCAAACAAAAGACCGTTTGCCCGCTGGTAATGAAATGGTTATATAAACCGATGAAAATTGGTACCCGAAGCTCACAGTATAGACCTCATGAAACGATATCGATGGAAAGTGCTCGTACCTGACGAAGAACTTTCCGCGAAGCTTTCTCGTGACATTAATGTCAGTATGCCCATTGCAAGGGCATTGTGCAACCGCGGAATTGCCGGGTTTGAAGAGGCAAGGGAGTTTTTCAGGCCGAATCTCGATCGGCTGCCGTCGCCTTTTCTTTTCAGGGACATGAAAAAAGCTGTCGATCGGGTTTGCAAGGCGGTTGAGACGGGAGAAAAGATCCTCATATACGGTGACTATGATGTGGACGGCACTACCGGGACAGCACTTCTCTATCTTTTTTTTCAGTCGCTGGGGGCAGAGGTGGCTTACTACATCAATGACAGGTTTTCAGAAGGTTACGGTTTATCCGAGGAAGGTGTTTCCCATGCAGCGGAGATGAAAACGTCGCTGGTCGTTACGGTTGACTGTGGTATAAAAGCCGGGCATGAAATAAAGCTGCTTGCAGCCAAGGGGATAGAGGTGATTGTCTGTGACCATCATGAACCCGAAAAACCGCCTTTGGCATATGCAATTCTCAATCCGAAAGTACCGGACTGCCGTTATCCGTTTCGCGAGCTTTGTGGTTGCAGTGTGGCACTGAAACTTGTCCATGCGTTCTGCGAGTTCACAGGCAAGCCGCCTGAAACGTGGCAGCAATATGTCGATCTTGTTGCTATTGCAACCGCTGCAGACATGGTGCCGCTTGAAAAAGAGAACAGAATATACATGCACAAAGGGATCGAGCTTTTGCAGAAAAAGCCTCGTGCGGGTATTCAGGAACTGCTTGCCTTGATGGGAGTGGAGCCCGGTACTCTTGGCACAGGGCACATTGCTTTCGGGATTGCGCCGAGAATTAATGCTGCAGGCCGCATGCATACGGCACGAAAAGCGGTCGAGTGGCTTATTGCCGGTTCAAAGGATGAGGCAAGGGGCCATGCTGCGGAACTTGATCGTCTAAACAGGGAAAGACGGCAGATTGATACAGAGATGTTGAAAAGCGCCGAAACAATGGTTGAAGGGCATTTTGCCAGTTTCTGTTCCTCGATTGTACTCTACCATGAAGAGTGGCATCTCGGTGTTCTTGGAATTGTTGCGTCCCGTTTACAGGACAAGTACTATCTGCCGACAGTTATCATGGGCGGCAGAGAGGGGGGAGTCAAAGGTTCCGTGCGAAGCGTGCAGGGGCTGAATATCTGTGATGTTCTGCAGCAGTGCAGCGGATTTCTTGAGAGGTTCGGGGGACATGACGCTGCTGCCGGTATTACGCTTAAACCGGAAAACATCCCCGGGTTCCGTAAGCAGTTTGACCGGATATGCGCTGAAAAACTTTCGATAGAACAACGGCAGAGGGAGTTGCAGATAGATTCCTTTTTATCACTTGAGGATGTCACCGGCAAATTTCTCAATGTGTTGAAGCAATTCGGTCCATTCGGGCAGGGCAACCGCGAGCCTCTTTTCCAAAGTTCAAATCTCAGGCTTTCCGGACTGCCGAGGCTGCTGCAGGGGAAGCATGTGAAGTTCGCCGTGAAAGATGTTACAGGAAAAATTCATGATGTTATAGCGTTTGGCAGGGAAGATATCTACCGTGAGCTTGAACGGGGGTCACGCAGGATGTTCTCCATGGTGTACGCCCTTGAAGAAAACGAATGGAACGGTCGTAAGAGCACTCAGCTCAAACTGAAAGATATGGGGTTCGAGGAGGAGCCGGGGGAGTAGACAGTTTTCAGTCAGGAGCCTGATGGGTTCGATGCCGTGTTCAATGGAATGGGTGCGGAATATTTCAAACATGGAATTTCTTTGCCGACCCTTTTGGCCTTTCATGCATGGTGTTCTGACCAAGTACATGCGGATCAACGCATTGCCGCATGGTATCATTTAGGCTCTATGGTACAACAGCATCACGATTCAGCAGGCGTGGGGGTTTCTTGAAAACCGGGCGGAACTTTTCAAGTTGCTTGAAAAAGGAAAAATAAGACCGGTTATCTACAGGAAGCGGCCCCTCCTGGAGGCTGCCGAGGCAAAAAGGCTTCTGGAAATCGGACAGGTCATAGGTAAGACTGCAGGTGTAACGAGCCCAGGATGTTTGTGCGGTGCGTCATTGCTGTCGGTGAGTTCGAGCTTTAGATGTAGATAGGAGGGAAGTATGAAGGAATTTTTGGTTTAAGAAGGAGAGTTTTTTATTTTTTACCAAAATATATCTTAAAATTACGCCAATCAATAACTGTGAAGTGTAATTTTTAGCTTTAAGATATATTGTGGTCAATGGCTTTTAGTGTTTCGCTAAATACCTTGAGTCCCCTTAGTATCCTTTAATCCATAGAAAGTTCTGTGTAATGCTATTTTTGCATGCTGTTCTACGGCAAAGAGTGGGGTATTGCACGGAGTCGGTGGGCCGGTGCTGATTTGCAGGCTTTGGCAAAAAAAGCATTTTTGTTCCTCTTCATGTATGATCCTTAGGACGCAAGATAGTTATCAATGATTACGTTCAGGGAGAATATTTGTAATACCATGCTGTACCATGCTTCACTATACTTTGCACATCAAAGGCCAGGAGCCGATTGTTGTGACATTCAAGGACAAGGCGCAAAGCCGCGATTTTCTAAAAGAGGGTAATAATATTGTAACGCTGAATACCGAAAAGGGTTCAATTTTTATTTCTGCTGAAAGTTTTGTCGCTTTAGTCCCTAAGGACGTTGATGTTCGATCGAAGATAGGGGATGTTGTTGAATAGCGAGAAAAATGAGAGGCGGATATTGCCGGCAGCCCGGATTTTTCATGGTATCAGTTGAATTTTCTTGATTATTTTCCTCCCTTTTCCCCCCTGACCGTCCCTGCAGGAACATGCCGATCAGTGCTGAAATGGCTGATATGGCGAAGAAGATCAGCGAAAGAGCGACTCCGGGGTTCGGATCAAGCCCAAGATGCTTGAGCAAATAGAAGAAGGTTATTTCTCTTGCTCCTGCACCACCAACGGTAATCGGAAGAACTACGGCAGCGGTTGAGACAAGGAAAATTGCAAGGTAGTCGATGTGGTTCGACGGTACGGCAAGGGCCAGCAGAATAAACCAGGCCGAGAGCGCCTGAGCGGCCTGTATGAGTATGGATTCCCCTGCGGTAATGAGAAAGATGCTTTTGAACTGTTTGTAGAGGAGTCTGGTGAGCAGCCATGAGAACGGGTAGGAGACCGCTATGACGGCGTAAGTGGCGGGAACATATTCCCTGTAAAGTTCCGCAAAGGTGCTTGGTAGAAGAAAGACAGCCGTTAGAAATACCAGTGCAAAGACTCCTGCAACGCGGTCCCAGAACACAGCTTTGAAAACATTGACCATTTTCATGCTGTGATTTTTTTTCAGAATATAGATCTTGTAGCCATCGCCGCCGATTCCGCCGGGCAGGAACATATTGTAAAACATTCCCAGATAGTAAAGCTGGAGGTTATAAAGTTCTTTCAGCTGGAGGCCGATTGCCCTGAAGAACCTGTTCAGTCTGAGTGCGTTGAGAATTTTCGAGACATTAAAAACCAGGAAAGCAAGCATCAGGTAGAACGGGTTTGCCGTGCCGATGATTTCCAGGAGCTGTTCCGTATCGGTTTTTACCAGGACTATATACAGTGCGGTAAATGATATAAGGATCTGAATAACTGTCCTGGCCAGCTTTTTCTTGCTAAGGCTCTTTTTTGCCAACGATCTCTCTTATGATGTAGGGTTTCTTGTTCTGGGACTCGTAATAGGTTCTCATGATAAACTCTGCTATGAACCCTGTAGTGATCAACTGGATTCCGGTAAATGTCAGAATTACTCCGAGCATCAACAGGGGACGCCCTCCAATCTCCTGTCCGGTGAGTTTTACTATGAGCAGATAAAGGTTGATCGCAATGCCGAGAAAAAAAGCAAAAAAGCCAAGTGTTCCGAACAAGTGCATGGGTTTCTGCCCGAACTTCTGAAAAAAAACCATGAAGAGCAGATCGCTCAAGACCTTGAAGGTTCGGCCGATGCCGTATTTGGAAACACCGTATTTTCTTGCATGATGCTTGACATCCATTTCCGCCATCCTTGCGCCGTAAAGCTGAACGAGAACCGGAATGAAACGGTGAAGCTCGCCATAGAGTCCCAGGTTTTTAGCGACATCTTTTTTGAAAACCTTGAGGGTGCACCCGTAATCCCTGATATGAACGTCCGTCATGGTTCTGATCAGGGCATTGGCGATTCTGCTGGGGATTTTGCGGAGAAACATGCCGTCTTTACGCCCGGTTCTTCTCCCTGCAACGACATCGAGATCGTTTTCGACAAGATATTCAATCATGGCTGGAATGTCGGCGGGATCGTTTTGGAGGTCGCCGTCCATGGTTGCAATCAACTCTCCTTCGGCATGGTCTATGCCGGCGGCAAGAGCGGTGGTCTGACCGTAATTTTTATTGAATATCAGAATTTTCGTGTTGTCAGGAGCATATTTTTTGGCGATCGCCACGGTTGCGTCGCTCGATCCGTCATCAACAATGATCACCTCGTGTTCTATACCGGATAGTGTCGATTTGAGGGCCTTGAAAAGCGGCTTTATACTCTCTTCCTCGTTCATTAACGGTATGACAACCGAGAGTCTCATAAAGTCTGGTTTATTGATCAGTCAGCGTTCCGTTTTGATTGCCGGTTTCTGCAAGCTTCGCTAGAACGATGCCGTTTTTTTGATACAAAATGACAGCATCCTGAAGCTTTTCAAGATGTGTGACATTTGTCAGGACAATTTCTCCGGCTTTCGGTTTCCGCCTTTCGGTCAGAGTTTCGGAATATACTAAAAAAGAAGGGTTATTGATTTTCCACATAACAATTTTATAGCCCCGGGCTTTTGCCATAAGCGCGGCTTCTTTTACCGGCTCCTGCATTATTCTGGCAGCAAGGGGCATGATGTGGAGATTTATGGCCAGGCAAAAGATGGCGCCTGCTGCAATAAATCGGTTCTGAACCGACAAGCCCGGGGCAAATGAAAGTCCGGTGACAGCAACTGCCGCGATTGAAAGGATAAGCGTATGGCCGGAAGTTTTCATGAGGGATAATCCGCTTTCAAGAAGAGCAGCGATATAGGGGTCGTGTATGTCTGTGCGGATATGTTCGATGAACACGGGGGCACATGCAAGCAACAGAAGGATGGCAGAAGGCCAGAGATTGATCAGGAAGATCCTGCTGACCGATCGCAGGCTTTGAGCTATAAGAATGAAGAGAGGGGTATAGCCGTAGATGATATAGTGGGGTAGTTTTGTTCCCGAAAGCGAAAAAAAGATAAAAACAAAGCCGAACCAAATCAGCAGGTAGCTGCTCAGGGGATCGGCGACCAGGGATCGTATTTTTCGAAAAACCGGTATAAGTAGCGCTGTAGAAGGTGAAATGCCCAGGAGTAGAACAGGGATGTAATACCAAATTGCGCCGCCGTGCTTTTCCATCGGGTTGCTGAATCTGCCGATGTTGTGCTTGAAAAAGAAGCCCTCAATAAATGCCGCTCCCTGGTCAAGGTATTCAAGGGTATACCACGGCAAAACAATCAAGGAAAAGATGACGATACCCGCCGGATTGAAAACAGCTTTGAGCCATGCTCGAAGGTCACGCTGGGAGAGGAAGAAGATAAAAGAGACGGCGAAAGGAATCAGTATGGCTACCGGTCCTTTCGTCAAGGCTCCAATACCGGTTGCCGCAAAAGCAAGAAAGACATACGCCCGCTTTCGCTCCTTAAAGTACAGAAACACCGCGAACATACTGACGGCAAGCATACAGTTGAGCAGTGCGTCGGCGATTGCTGCTTTGCCGATGATGGTGATCTGAAGAGAAAGGGCCATGACAGCAGCAGCAATGAAGGCTGTATGTCTGTCAAACATTCTGCGGCTGAAAAGATAGATGGCAATTCCCCATGCCGTAGACGCAAGCGCAGATGGAAGGCGGAAAGCAAATTCATTCAACCCGAAAAGTTTTACGCTCAATGCCTGCAGCCAGTAGATCAGTATCGGTTTGTCGAAGCGAGGTTCTCCGTAAAGGTAGGTTGTAAGGTAATTACCGCTTGCCAGCATTTCGCGGGTTGCTTCGCTGAAAGCTCCTTCGTCTACGTCAAAAAGGGGGCTAGAGCCCAGTCCGACAAAAAAACTGATTGTGAAAAGAGCGGCCAGCAGGGCAATGTCCCGGCGGGAGGATGATTCAAAATGGTTAATCATGCATGGTCTTCCGGAAGTGTTTGTCATAAAGCAGCAGTGTCACAGCAAGGCCAAGGAATGAACCGGCTATGACATCACTGAGCCAGTGCTGAACAAGTATGATTCTGCTTGCTGCAATGGTAATTCCAACGAGATAAAAAAACGTTTTGTAACGTGGAAAAATAAGGGCGATTGCGGAAGCTGCGCTCAGTGCGGTTGCTGCATGGCCGGAAGGAAAAGAGAGCCAAACGTACTCGATATGAAAAAAATCAAATCCGTAAATCTGTTCATGGACATAGAGTCGAGGCCGCGCTCTGCCCAGGAAACTTTTAAGGATGATGGTGATAATTCCTGACAGTGCAACTGAGTATAACAGCAAAAGGCCGCCATTTGCTATACGCATATCTTTTTTTCTGTAAAAAAGCCACATAAGGAGCCCGCCGACAAGATACCACTGAGATTCTCCAAGTCGCGTAACCTGCTTGAAAGCTAGGTATAGCATACTTTCCCTGAAGTCAAGAAAGAATTCGGTAAGCGGACGGTCAAGCCAGATATAGCTTGCAGTACAGAGGATGGCCAGAATGACAAGACCTGTGATTGCTGAAACGTTTTTTGACATGAGAAAATTAAGCAAAAAGTCGGCTATTCTGCCAAATCTGCCTGGGAGAAGTCGATATTTTTTGATATGTGTCATGACGCCCCGCAATCGCTTTTGTTACTGCACGGCATTGAACTTTTTACATTATCTCTTGATTGAGATATCATACGGTATGTTTTTTTCGTGGTGCCGGTATGCTCATTTCATAGGGCCTTATTTTATTAATCAACTTGTCTGTTTTTACCGTGGATCAGCATAATTCAACGGCGATTTTGCTGCTTTCCTGTCCCGATCGCATAGGGCTTGTTTCACGGATCTCCCATTTTATCTTCGAGCGCCAGGGCAATATTCTTGATCTGGATGAACATGTCGATACCGGATCGGGGATGTTTTTTATCAGGGTAGCCTGGGACATGGATGGTTTTTCGATCTCTTCCGAGGAAATCGAGGATGCTTTCAGGCCTCTTGCAAGAGAGTTCCGGGCAGACTGGAAAATCCATTTGTCTCACGAGAAGCCTCGAACGGCGATTTTTGTGTCGAAATACGAACATTGTCTTCAGGAGCTTTTATGGCGGCACGGAACAGGCGAACTGGCGATGGAAATACCGCTTATCGTTTCCAATCACAAGGACCTGGAAACACTTGCCGCACAATACAACATTCCTTTTCATGTATTTCCCATAAGTCCTGAAAACAAACTGGAGCAGGAACGCAGGGAGTTGTCCCTGCTGAAAGAAAATCGTGTCGATACCGTAGTGCTCGCCAGGTATATGCAAGTGCTTACTTCACAGCTTGTCGATGCTTTTCCCGGCAGGATCATCAATATTCATCATTCTTTCCTTCCGGCGTTTTCCGGTGGGAACCCTTACCGGCAGGCATTTGAGCGAGGGGTCAAGATAATCGGTGCCACCAGCCACTACGTGACCGGTGAACTTGATGAAGGTCCCATTATCGAGCAGGATATCATCAGAATCTCTCACAAGGACACGTTGAAGAATCTCATAAGAAAAGGAAGAGATCTCGAACGTATAGTATTGACAAGAGCCGTGTCCTCCCACATAGAGCACAGGGTTCTGGTTAATGGGCGAAAGACCATAGTTTTTAGCTGACAGAAAGTTTGTTTTAGAAGGTCATGAGCCGGTCAGAAGTTCTGGCGGGTTTAGCCGGTGCTGGAGTGACCACATGGAAGCGTAGAGACCGTTATTTTTCAAAAGCTCATCATGTGACCCCTGTTCCACGATAGTTCCCTTTTCGAGAACGATTATCTTGTCGTACTGTGCCATATCGCGCAGCCGGTGGGTGATCACCAGCAAGCTTTTCGCGGGTTTCTGACGGCAGAGCTCAAGGATGCTGTACATCACGCTTTTTTCGGTTAGTGTATCGAGATTTGCAGTTGCTTCATCGAGCACGATAACCGGTGCGTTCTGCAGGAGCATCCGTGCAATTGCCATTCTTTGTCTTTCACCCCCACTCAGATTCATGCCATGTTGCCCTACCCACTTGTCAAGTTTGGCGGTAAACGATCCGAGTCCGGCGAATAACAGTGACTGCTTCAGTTCTTCATCGTCTGCATCCGGTTTTGCAAGGAGCAGGTTTTCTCGTATGGTGGTGCCGAAAAGATAGGTTTTCCGGTCGACGATGCCGGTATTTTTCCTGATTACCTCCGGATCGAGGTGCCTTATGTTTTTGTTTCCTATATGGATGTTTCCCTGTGCAGGATCCCAGAATCTCAAAAGCAAGCTGGTTATCGTTGATTTCCCAGCGCCGCTCGGGCCTACGATAGCGAATTTTTCTCCCTCACGGATGGTAAACGATACCTCTGAAAGAGCAGGAAAACTTGTTTCCGGGTAGGAAAACGTGATGTTTTCGAAACGGATTGTAGAATCGGCAGGAAATTTTTCGGGGGATTCGGGCACGATGATTGCAGGTTGCGCATCGACGATTTCAAACAGTCTTTTGCCAGCTGTTGCATTGGCTTCAAGATGCTGAACAGCGTCCGGCAAGGGAAGAAACGCTTCAAATGATGCCATGACTGCAATGATAATTACCGCCGTATAGACCCCGTTAATGTTCCCTGCAGACACTTCGGGTGCAAGCATCCATAACAGCACAAGCACTGCTGCGTTCATCAGCAGCCCTGTGAGCGACTCGTGGGATTTCTGAATAAGGGTTTGTTTTCTCTGCAGGGCGAGCTCGCGTTTTTTCAATTCATGGATTTTCCGGATATGATCGTCAAGACGGTTGAAGAGCATGAGATCGCCGATACCCTGAATACAATCAAGTGTTTTTGTTTGCAGCTCTGTTTGCAGAGCCGAGATTTTTGATGCGGTTCCCCGGTTCAGGTATCCGGTAAACAGGGGGATTCCTACAGCGGCGGCAGCCTGAAAACAAAACAGTGTGACAGAAAACATAAGGGAGAATTTCCCCATGAGAATCCAGAGAAGAACGGAAACCATCAAAGCTGTCAGTGGAGGCGCTATCACACGGGCGTAAAGGTTTTCAAGTGTGTCGATATCTCCCGTTATTCTCTGCAGAAGATCACCGCTTTTGTAGTGCATAAGCCTTGCCGGGGCAAGCGGTTCGAGAGATTCGTAAAACCAGATCCGTAGTTTCGAAAGGATTTTAAAGGTTGTGTTATGTGAGACAAGCCTTTCGATATAACGTAATACGCCACGGGCAATACCAAAAAACCTGACACCTGCAATGCCAAGCTGAAGCTCCGTAAAAGGAGGATGAAGCGAGGCTTTTGCGATGATGTAGGCGGATGAAACAAGCAGACCGATACCGCTGCCGACCGTGGCGAACCCCATGACGGCGGCAAGCAGCATCCACCACTGGTAAGGACGGACGATTTGCAGAAGGCTTTTAAGAACGCTTATCATACCGCGGTGTTCTCCTGAAACGTTCGCAGCGCGTTACGGTAAAAACCATCTTCTTTCATGAGCGACGAATGTGAACCGGATTGTACAATCCGTCCTTTATCGAATACCAGTATATGATCAGCGTCTTTTACGGTACTCAAGCGATGTGCGATTATTACAGAGGTTTTTCCTTTGGTCAGCCTGTTCATGGATTCAAGCAGCTCTTGCTCAAGTGTCGGATCGGTGTGTGAAGTGGGTTCATCAAGCACCAGTATCGGGGCCTCCTTGATAAATGCCCTTGCGAATGACAGGCGTTGTGCTTCGCCGCCGCTGATTCTGGTCCCCTGCTCACCGATATGCGTATCCAGTCCCTGTGGCAGTGAATCGACAAAAGAGCCAAGACGGCAGTATTCAACGGCTGTCATCAGTTCATCTTCGGTTGCATCCTTTTTGGCAAGAAGAAGATTTTCCCTGAGCGTCGCATTGAAAAAATAGGGATGTTGGGGAATCCAGGCTACCCGTTGCAGCCATTGTTCACGTTCAATGCTTTGAAGAGCTTTGCCTCCAATCATGATTGCGCCTCCGCACGGATCGATGAAACGCAGGAGCAGGTTGATGAACGTTGTTTTGCCTGCACCGCTCGGTCCTGTTATTGCGATTGTATTGCAGGGCTTTAACGTGCAGTTGATTTGCTGTAATGCGTATGTGCCGCTGCCGTCGTAGGAGAACCTTACGTTTTCAAAGACAATGTTTTCCTTGGAATAATCAAGGGTGTCGGACGGGTGTGCGGTGATCTCTTTTTCCGGTTCAGGCTTGTCGAGAAGAGTGAAAATATCGTGTGCGGCACTGACTCCTTCCATTCCTGCATGAAATTTTGTTCCCAGTTGCCGGAGAGGAAGATAGAAATCAGGCGTAAGCAGGAGAATGAACAGTGCGGATTCGAAGCCGATCGACCCGTTCCACAGCCTCAGGCCTATCGAGACCGCGATGATCGCCGTGCCAATGGTGCCGACAAGTTCCAGCGCAAGCGAAGAAAGAAAGGCAACTTTCAGAACTTTCATGGTTGCATGTCTGAATGCCTCGCTGATTTCGAATATTGATTGTTTCCTTTCCCGGCTTCTACCGAAAAGTTTGAGTGTTGTAAGACCCTGCAGGACGTCGAGGAAGTTACCGCTCATTCTGCTCAACGTTTCCCACTGTTTTGCCGTTACTTTTTTTGCTGCCTTGCCGATCAGGAGCATAAAAAGCGGAATCAGCGGGGCAGTTGTAAGCAGAATGAAGCCACTGAATACGTCGGTCGGAAAAACCACTGCGAGAATCGTTAGCGGAATCAGCGAAGAGAGAGCAAGCTGCGGGATATACTGGCTGAAATAAGGGTCAAGGGACTCGACGCCTTTGAGGAGGTTAACGCTCAGTTTCCCGCTCTGTACCGAGCCGGTATAGGCAGGGCCAAGAGCGGAAAGCTTCTCCATAAGCCTTTCATGGAGGGACTGCTTTATTTTCAAGGTTCCCCTGTTCGCTTCGCTTTCGCTTGTCCAGTTAAAGAGAGCCCGAAAGATGCTGAAAAGAGCAAACAAAAACAGGAGCTTCAGAATATTCTCAAGCCCTGTGTGTTTCAGAAAAATTGTGTCTATGATCCTGCTCAGCAGGGATGCTTGACCGATGAGCGCGATTCCGCCAAGCAAACCAAATAAAATCGATGCAATGAACGGTATTGGATACTGCTTGGCGAGCAGAAGAAGCCTCCGGTCAAGATTCATGATCTGGTTTTGGATTCTTTCCTGATTCTTTGCCCTGCATTGAGCGATTGTCCAAACATCCAAGCACAGTGACGAGTATCGACTATTGACTAATTACGATTGAGGGGACCTCTATTAATTGTCGAGAGCGAGCTGAAGACAAGGCGGACGGAGCGCAGAAACCGGAGTGTACATAGAGTACATGAGGATTTCGAGCACCGACCAACGAAGTATTCAGGTCGTGCAACAAATTAATCGAGGTGCCCTTGAATATTGAAATGCGTTTTCCCATTATTCCATTGGTAACTATTACGTAGTCATTTTTTGCTATTTGTCTCCTGTGTCCTGTTTACTTTTTTCGGGACAATGTAAAGCACCCAACGCAGTTTCGCCTAATTGTACGGAATTATATCGGTGCATGCAATTGAACAAAAGATGAGCCGGATGTTTCAGGTCGGGTTGTAAGAAAATGCTGGAAAACAATTGCCAAACAGGCAAAGAAAACAATGCCCGTTGCCTTTGTGAAGAGAGTTGTGGTCGATGGAATGCATTGAAGGTGCAATTTTACTTGCCCTCTTTTTGCAAAACTTCCCGGATTGCGTGTGTTAGATTGTCAATGTCTGCAAGCAGCACCGGGAGAAGTTCGTTCTGTTCGCTGCTGTTTTGAGCTTTTCCCGCTTTTTCAATCGCATAGGAGCTTTCATACAGGGCGGGGGCGCTGATGTTGCCCGATTCGCCTTTGATCATGTGGCCGATCTGTCTGATGCTTTCATGATCTCCGGATTCAACCGCATGGCGCAACTTTTCTGCATGTTGCCCGATCAATCCTGCAAACTCTTCGAGAATACTCGTGGCCAGCTCCTGGTCTCCCATCACACGATCAAGAAAGTCACTGTAGTTGAAGATCTGCAACGAGTTGTCGGATGGTTCGTTTTTTTCCTTATGTAACCTGTTTTTCATCTCTGGATTGAAAGTTCTCCGGGGTTAATCCTGATTCGGCCTTAAACAGTTTGCTTGTTGAAAAGGATGAACGTTGTCAGCTATAAAACTATAGGTTTCCCGAACTGCAATCGTTCGTTGTGCTGCAACACTAATAATTTTTTGTAGGGGCGTTCAGGGATGTGTACTGCTTGATTTACTCGGTAGAAAAGTTTTTTCTCTATAGAAAAAGTATAACGAACAATTGCGGAATAAAAAAGAGGTTGTCTCATAAGTCGATTATGAGGCAGCTTTTTTGTTTTTACGGAAATCCGGGCATCCAAGAGATTTTACAGATGCTTTTGATTTCACGGGGCAGGCCCGGGGATGGATGACAGTCAGGAGAGATGTCGATTGTCGGCTCAAAATACGCGAGGCCGCCCTTTTGAGACAGCCTCTTTGACGGTTTGTGTTCAGCCCCTGGTTTTAGTCGACAAGTTTTTGCAATTCTTCGGAATAACTGCCGACAACGGCTTTTTTATCCGTGACGATACCCCGGATGTACTGATTGGGTGTCACATCGAACGCATAATTCAGAACGGGTGTGGATGGTGCGGCAACCTGTGTACCGAAAATTGTCCTCAGCTCATCGGCACTTCGTTCTTCGATAGGGATTTGCGAGCCGTCATTGATGGTTATGTCGATAGTGGATACCGGGGCTGCAATGTAATATGGTACATTGTAAATCGATGCGCTGACAGCATGGGCGAACGTCCCTATTTTATTTGCGGTGTCTCCGTTGGCCGCAATTCTATCAGCACCGACAATGCCGAAATCGATCATGCCTTTTTGCATGAGGAAGGCCGAAGATGAATCTGAAATCGAAATGAAAGGAATGTTTTCGTTTTCAAGTTCCCATGCGGTAAGCCGCAGTCCCTGCAGCAGAGGCCGGCTTTCCGCCGTGATGACTTTTTCAATAAGACCTTCCTTCCAGGCATGTTTGATGACCCCCAGGGCAGTTCCCGACCCTCCTGTTGCCAGAGTACCGGTATTGCAGTGGGTAAGAACATTGAGCTTTCTCGTCCTGAGGGTTTCGGCAAGATCCTGTTTGATGAGTTCCACGCCGTGACGGGCCATGTTATCGCAGTTTGCAATCTCGTCAGCATGGATTTTTTTCGCGGCAACAAGCATCTTCGAAAAGAGTTCTTCGAGAGAATCCGACGCAAAGTGAGCATCGTATACCTCTTTCATGCGTGCAGTGGCAAAGAAAAGGTTGACGGCGGTGGGTCTTGAAGCTTCGACTTCCTGTATGAGGTTTTCAAAGTAGGGAGGAAACTCTTCCTTGTTACCCTCGTAACTGTTAAGCCCCAGCATAACGGTATAGCCTGCGACGATACCAATGAGCGGAGCACCTCTGACGGCAAGGGTTTTGATGGCCTCGATAGCTTCCCGGTAATCTTTTGTCCTGATGTAATCCTCTTTCAACGGAAGAAATCGCTGGTCGAGATAGCCAAGGGTATTGTTTTCAAAAGAAACGGCGTCGATCATTGTGGTTAAGTGTTTAAAAGTTAAAGTCTTTCGACAACGCTCTTGAAAATTGTTGTCATTTTCGGTTCGGCTTCATTTGAGACCTCAATAATTTCCTCGATACTGACGGGTTCCAGGTTGTCCGGGAAACACTCGTCGGTGATGATCGACATGCCGAATACTTCAGTTCCCTGATGTACTGCGGCAATGACTTCCGGAACAGTTGACATGCCGACAACATCTGCACCGATGGTACGGAGCATGCGATACTCTGCGCGGGTTTCAAGGCAGGGACCGGAAAGAGCGACATAAACACCCCGCTGGACCTTGATTTTATGTTCGAGCGCAACCTGTTCGGCGATGTCGAGAATTCCCGGGGAGTACGGGGCGCACATGTCCGGGAATCTCGGTCCGATTTCCTGATCGTTCGGTCCGATAAGAGGATTGGTTCCCAGGAAGTTGATGTGGTCATCGATAAGCATGATGTCGCCTTTACTGAATGCCGGGTTGAGCCCCCCGCAGGCATTGGTTATGCCCAAGGTTTTTACGCCGAGATGTTTCATGACTCTGACAGGAAACACAATCTGCTGCATCGAATAGCCTTCGTAGAAATGGAACCGTCCCTGCATTGCAACAACTTTTTTTCCCGCAAGAGTGCCGAATATAAGTTTGCCATGATGGGTTTCAACCGTCGAAATGGGGAAATAGGGGATGTCTCCGTAATCGAGAGACAGTTCTACATTTATTTCTTTTGCCAGGGCGCCGAGACCGGTTCCGAGAACGATTCCAACAGGATATTCGTCACTGGTTTTCGAGCGGATAAACGAGACGGCCTCCTGGATTTTAGCACGTTGTTCAATCATGGTGAAGCAGTTTTATGTTATGGGTTCTTTGAAAAAAGGTTGCTGGTATTGTTTGACGAAATCTCCGAGATCGCTGTACACTTTTTTCAGCGTCGATACATCGGGCAGAAAGACTACCCTGAAAAAGCCTTGCAGGGGATCGGTTCCAAATCCGGAGCCGTGAACGAAAAGCACCTGTTTTTCCTGCAGAAGCTTCAGCACAAACTCTTCATCGGAATTGAATGGAGACATGGCAAGATCGACCTTGCCCATGACGTAAAATGCTCCTTTCGGGTGGTTACAACTGATCCCCGGAATAGCGTTCAGCATGTCTACGGTAATATCCCTCTGAGCACGCAGACGGCTCATAACGCTTTCAATATAGTCCTTTCTCAATTTCATAGCGGCTTTGATGGCGTACTGTGGGGCCATTGGGGCGCAAAGCCTTGCATCTGCAAGTTTTACAAACGCAAAATGTACATCCGGAATAAGATGGCTGTTGGTGATGGCAAGCCAGCCGATTCTCCAGCCGGGGGCCATATAGTTTTTCGACAAGCTGTCAATGGTGATTATCGCAACATCATTTTCAGCCATCGAAGCAAGGGGTGTATGTGCTTCTTCGTAGACAAGTTTGTGATAGACCTCGTCGGTGATAATAAGCAGCCGGTGTCTGCGGGCAATATCGACCAGTTCCTTTAGCAAGTCGGGAGGATAAAGTGCCCCCGTCGGGTTGTTCGGATTGATGACAACGAGAATCTTTGTTCGGAGGGTTATTTTGCTTTCAATCTCCTCCGGGTCCGGATGCCAGCTGTTGTCAGGGTCAAGTTTGTACTGGAGCTCCCTTGCGTTCAGTTTGGCGATTATTGCATTATAGAGAGGATAGCCGGGGGAAGGGCAGAGCACCTCGTCACCGGGATTCAGCATCGCAGTACATACAAGGTCTGCCGCTTCCGAAGCGCCAAAGGTAATGATGATGTTATCCGGGGAGACCGGGATCCCGCGTGAAAGAGCATCTTCGGCGATTGCCTCGACTGCATCCTTTTTTCCGCATGATGGGGCGTAGCCGTTATGTCCCTGCCTTAGAGCGAGAACCGTTGCTTCGACAAGCTCTTCAGGCGGTTGAAAATCATACAGTACCGGGTCACCGATGTTCAGGTAGGTGACTGTGTTCCCCTGTTCTTCCTGACGCCGCGCATTGCTGACAATGTTGCGAATGGCGTAATGATAATTCTGGACACGCTGTGCCGGAATAAAGACAGGTGAATTTGAGTACGGCATATGGTAACGGACCCCGGCGTTAACGACCTCGGTTCAAGGGCAAAAACTTTGCAAAATAATCAATCGTGCAATATAAAATCCTGAACCGACCGATTCAAATTATGCTCGATAATAAGTGATATTTGACGATTGCCCCGGTATCCTTGCTCTGATTGCCGGGTCGAGATGGCTGATTGGTTTCAGACAATACATAGAAAGACCCTTATGGATGGTCACTGCCATCGCGGCATACGGCGCAACAGTTCAGCAATTCTCTTTTATCGCTGCCGTGATCCGAAGATGGCGGTTCCTATACGGATCATTGTTGTTCCCTCTTCGATGGCGATGTCGTAATCCTGACTCATACCCATGGAAAGTTCTGTCAGAAGAGCCGGGCTGGGCGAAATTTTCTTAAGCTGTTCAAGCAGTTTGGCAAGCATACGAAACTCCTCTCTGGCCTTGTTCCTGTCAGGCGAAGCAATAGTCATGAGGCCTCTGAGACGGATATTCGGGAGATCGAAAAAATAGGGGGCTTCAGAGAGGAGTGCGTCCGGGGACAGGCCGAATTTTGAACTTTCTCCGGAAGTATTGATCTCGATGAGGTAATCGGCTGCGACGTTTTTTGCTGAAGCCCGTTTTGACAACTCCCGTGCTGTTCCGATTTTGTCGATGCCGTGGATCAGGGAAACTTTACCGACAATATCTTTCACCTTGTTTGACTGAAGGTGTCCGATGAAATGCCATTGTAACGGAAGACCTGAAAGCTTTTCAGAGCCCTGTTTTTCGAGAAACTCCTGGACATAGCTTTCACCGATATCCAGCTGGCCTGCATCATAGGCCTCCTT
Source organism: Chlorobiales bacterium (assembly GCA_022360275.1). Taxonomy (GTDB): domain Bacteria; phylum Bacteroidota; class Chlorobiia; order Chlorobiales; family Chlorobiaceae; genus Prosthecochloris. The sequence goes on along the minus strand of JAKSDC010000019.1, from coordinate 34,524 downwards.
TACCAGTGCTGCGGGTTTGGTTTTCGAAACAGCAATCAGACGTATATCGGACGGGTTCCTGCCGGCCTTGCTGCAAACAGACCGGATCTCTTCATCTATTTGCTGCAGATTTTGTGCTATTCTACCCATTCTGCTCTGACGAATTCTTTTTTACGGTCTATTGAGCGATTCTTCAATCTTCCTGTAACAGCAACAGGATGGAAACGACTATTGAATAGCGGCTTTTGTCCAATGCTGTTTTCGATTATTTGTCGGCAAGCCGTGACATAGGCTGTTTCAGCTCAGGCCTGGATTATCTCGATGGTCTCAATGGTCACCGGGTCAACGGGGTTGTCATTGAAATCCGTCTCAACGGCAGCGATTGTATCTACAACATCGATCCCGTCGGTTACCTTGCCGAAAACGGTATATTCACCGTCCAGAAAATCATTGTCAGCCTGGTTGATGTAAAACTGGCTGCCGGAAGATGCTTTTTGAGGATTATTGTCTCTTGCGGCTGCAAGGCTCCCTTTCTCGTTAGGATGTTTAAGCTCCGCCGGAATACGATAATCCGGTCCACCCGTGCCGTGCAGCATACGGTTGTCATCGCTACGCGAAAGCGGGTCTCCGGTCTGGATCATGAATCCTTCGATGACCCGGTGAAAGCGAATGCCGTCATAGTACTTTTCATCGACAAGCTTTTCGAAGTTTTCCTTATGCTGAGGGGTATCGTCATAGAGGGATACGGTAATATCGCCAAGGTTCGTTTTAATCTTGTATTTGGTGCTCATTTTCTGGTGTATAATTGGTTGTGGTTTGTTCTACAGATCAACGTTGCCTGTTTTTCCGGCAAGCGCAAGCAGGGATTCCTGTGCATTTGCCGTGGCGGCAAAACCCGGATATTGCCGAATGACCTGTTTATAAAGATCAACTGCTTTGTCTATACTGCCATTCAACCGATACGTGTCTGCCGCATCCGAAAGGTATGAGGCTTTGAGAGCCTGGTTTTCCGCTGTTTCGGATGCTTTTTCAAACGCAGCTGCGGCTTCGGAAAATTCCTGGTTAAGGAGGTGGCATGTAGCTTCACCGGCTATTGCCGAAGCGGCAAGATCAGGGTTTTTTCCAGCATATTCCTGGTAGTATGATAAAGAGGAATCAATTTTTCCTAAAGCGAGAAAGCTGTCTCCGATAAGGATTTTTGCCCGGTTGCCGCTCGGGGTCGATCCGTATTCCTTAACAATCTGTCTGAGACCTTTTATGGAATCGTTTCCATCGATTGCCAGTTGCCAGTTTCCTGCATCGGCAACCGACTCGGCAGCGGATAACAGGCGGTAAGCCGAAGCTTCAGTTGTCCGGTGCTGCTGCTGATAGAAAAAGAGACCTGCGCCAGCGGCAAGGACGCCGACAGTTACCGCAATGATGAGATTTTTATTGAGTAACAAAAAATCGACCAGCCGTTCAAGCTTTTCTTCATGGCCGGAGGTTTCAATCGATGGTATCTCTTTTTCGGGTTTCTGCTCTGACGGTTCCATTTCAAGGGCTTTTATTTTGCCGGGATACATTTGTAAACCTTGATGAGCAACCTAAGCAAGTCTCTCCGCATTTCAAAGCCTCACGGATTTCTTTTTTCCCGGTGTTTGTCGCTGGTTGCTGAAAGAGAAAACAAATCAAGTGCGGTGCTTTTTATGATTCCGGCGGTTGTTTCAAGCGGAAGGTCTTTGATTTCCGCAATTTTTTGCGCAACGAACCGCACATGGGACGGTTCGTTACGTTTTCCTCTGAAAGGAACAGGCGCAAGCCAAGGGGCATCTGTTTCGGTAAGGAGGTCTTGTATATCGAGGTCATGGACAACAGTTGGAAGAGAGGACTTTTTATAGGTAAGGGTGCCGGGGACAGATATTTTAAACCCGAGCCGTATACATTCACGGGCAATTTCAGTATTGCCTGAAAAACAATGCATCATACCCCGGAGATTCGAGCATTTTTCCTCATTGAGGATATTCAGAGTGTCTTCCCACGCGTCTCTGCTATGGATTACCGCGGGTAGATCAAGTTTTTTTGCAAGTCGGAGCATGATGCGAAATACAGCTTTTTGCTGCTCGGGGTGGTGATCATGATAGTGATAATCGAGACCGATTTCTCCTATGCCGACCACCCGTGGTGATGCTGCAAGAGTCTCGAGCTCACTGAAAGTCTGTTCAGGCACCATGTCGGTAACATCGTGCGGGTGCAGTCCGACCGTCGGGTAAATAAATTTGTAAAAAGTCGACAGTTCAATCGAGCGTTTACTTGTTGCCGGGTCGGTGCCGGGATCGATGAGCAAAGAGATGTTGTGTTCCTGTAGCCGGTCGATAACGGCGTTCCGATCGTTGTCAAAGTCAGGAAAGGAGAGATGGCAGTGGACGTCAACGAACATCTGTATTGAAGATCCTGTTGTAAAAAATCAAAAGAACGCAGGCCCCGACGGTAATCGCGGAGTCGGCAACGTTAAAAACCGGCCATAGTGACACCCAGGACCCGAAAAGGTATCCCTGATAGATGTCCACGTGGATGAAATCGACCACTCTGCCGATTGTTGCGCGGTCGATAAGGTTTCCGATACCTCCGCCTAAAATAAGGCCGAACGTTATAAGAAAAGACGGCTTACGATTTTTTGATAAGACAACGTAGAGAAGCAGGGCGACAAGAATAAGCGCTGTGATGATGATGAGTGCCGTTCGGGACCCCAGAGACACACCGAATGCAATGCCGCTGTTTTCCGTATAGGTAAGTTTCAGCCAGTCAGCTATAAGTACGATGCTCTTTTCGTTCCGCATCAGATGATTGACTGCAAGCTGTTTGGTAAACTGGTCGAGGAGGACAACCAGGGAGGCAACGATAAACAACAATAACATGATTGAGTGGATAAGGTATTATCATAGGAATTATGGTTCGTCAGGACGGTCGGCTGTCTGCATCGAGCATTTTCAGGAGCCTTTCTTTCACCGGTCCGGAGGGCATTGGTTTCCCCGTCCAGATCTCGAATGAACGGGATGCTTGACCGATAAGCATATCGATTCCCGGAATCGTTACTGCACCAGCCTCGCGGGCTGTTTTCAGCAACCGGGTTTCCATGGGATTGTAAACCATATCGAAAATAATCTGGCCGCGGTGGATTGCCTCCGTTCCGGGGGGGATGATGCTGTTGCTGTTTCCGGGATCCACGCCTTTTGTGCCTATTGGCGTAGCGTTGATCAGGAGTTTGCAGCGGCTGAGAGCCGAATAGTCATTAAATGGGTGGATTGAAAAAGATACCGGAGGAGTTTTCTGGCGGAAATGATTGCAAAGCGCCCGGCCTTTTTCCCGGTTTCTGGTAAACAGGTGAACGACCGAGGAACGAAAATGACTGTTCAGGGCTTCGACCGCAGCCATCGCAGCTCCCCCATTGCCAAAAATCCCGATCGGCTGACCTTCTATCATGGACCTGTATGGCTCGAGAGGTGTGATGATTCCGGCAATATCCGTATTGTAGCCAACAAGCGTTCCGGCATGATTGACGATGGTATTGACCGCGCCAACAGCTTCTGCTTCAGGAGAAAGTTTATCCATGCAGGCAGCAACGTTCTGCTTGTAAGGAATGGTGACATTGAAGCCTGCTATGCCGAGTGCTTTTGCACCTTCAAGGGCCGGGGGGACGAGATCGGGGGACGGGATATTGAAAATCGTATAATAATAGGGCAGCTGCAGGATTTCTGCAGCTGTGTTGTGAATATAAGGTGAATAGGAATAGTCAACGTTTCTTCCAATCAGTCCGAGGATTTTTTTTGCGCTGTGCATACAATCAGGTACCGGTGCTCAGATTATTCCCAGTATTTTACGAATGGAATCCTGATTGTACAGTTCAGGGAAAGCGTTTTTGAAAAGCTGCTTTTTGCCGGGATCGATCGTGAACGCTTTTGTCAGCGCACTGATAGTGCTTTTTTTATCGCCAAGAGCGAAATATGTAGCTGCTATTTCAAAATGTGCGTCGGCAGACTGTGGCTGGAGCTGCAGTGATTTCTCAAGAGCGCTGATTGATTCGGTATACCGGGAGGCTTCACGCAGGACAAGAGCATAATCAAGCCATATCTGTGGAGATTCGGCTTCCAGTTCAAGGATCTTCTCATAGGTTTGAATCGAGAGATCCAGTTGCTCCATATTGTAATAAATCTCTGCTTTCAAAAGAAGGAAATCGATCGAACCGGGAATATGCTCAAGTGCGCGATTGATAGATTGCAGCGCCTTGTCGTATGCCTTGTCGGCTTCATAGCAGCAGGCCAGGGCAAACCATGCGTCCGCGAAATCCGGTTTCAGTTCTATACAGCGCGAATAGTGAGAGATGGCATTGTCGTATTCTTCCAGTTCCTCGTAAGCAATGCCCAGATTGTATAGTGCATTGATGTCGTCAGGCTCGAATTCAATGGTTTTAAGATAGCTTTCGGCAGCTTCTTCTATTTTGCCTGTAATTGCCAATACGTTCGCCCGATTGTACCACGCAGAGCTGAAATCATCAGCGATAGCAATTGCCATATCGTAACACTCGAGGGCTTCATCGTATTTTTTCAGTTTGCTGAGAACAAGTCCCTTGTTGTACCATGCGTTGACATTGTAAGGGTCCTGGTCAATGGTTTTTTGATAACAGACAGAACTTTCCTCCATTTTTCCGAGCACATCCTTGCAGAAAGCAAGCTCATACCAGGCCTCGGTAAAATCAGGTGCCAGGCTAAGGCATTTTTCAAGGTGCTGTTCAGACTCTTTGTACCGCTCCAGTTTCTGCAGGATAAGCCCACGGTAGAAATACAATTCCTTTTCGAGAGATGAGTCGAAAACAATGGAATCAAGTTTGTCAAGAGCGGCCTGGTAGTCGGCTGTATTGAAGTGCGCAAGGGCAAGGTTGAGTATCATTTCACTGTCTGCCGGACTAAGCAGAGCAGCTTTTGTAAATGCCCTTTTTGCGTCATCAAAGATGCCGTTGACGGTCAAACAGTTTCCCAGATGAAACCAGGATTCTGCATTATAGGAAGCGGTTTCGGCTAAATGACGGGCGACAGTCAGTGCTTCCTGATGCTTTCCCTCATCATTGAACTGGTTGATTACTTCAATCAGTTCTTCACTATCATATATGGATGTTAGATCGAGATCGTCAAGTTGAATTTTTCTGAAAGAACCGTTCGTGTCATAATTGCCGCCTTCATCAAAGAAGTCAAGGAAGCTCATAGATGTAGAGTATAATTTCTTCGTTTCTTCGTTTCCTTCTGCTACATGTCAAAACAAATATACAAGAATTTTTTGCAAAAAGAGAGCTTCTCATAAAACCCTTCTGAATAATCCTGTTCAGGTTTTGAATCCATTGTTTCCTGTGAGCTGTTCCCTGTCATCGTTGTTTTCGGATGTGTCCGGCTCATTGAAAAAATTCAGGATCGTCTCTGCGGTTTTCCGGCCGGTTATTTCCCGAAGCTCTTCCCGGGAAGCCTTTGCGACCTGTTCGATCGAGCCGAATTTTTCCAAAAGTTTCATGGCGCTTTTTTCTCCTATACCGGGAATGTCGGTCAGGGACGTTTTCAGCGTGCGTGCGGCTCTTAATTTCCGGTGGTAATTTATGGCGAATCGGTGTGCTTCATCCCGCAGCCTCTGCAGAAGCTTAAGAGCCGGTGAAGTTTTTGGAAGGTTAAAAGGATCACTGACGCCAGGAAGGTGGATTTCTTCAAGACGTTTTGCAAGGCCGATGACCGGCACGTTGATTTCCATGTCGGCAAGGGTTTTCCAGGCAACGTTAACCTGACCTTTTCCGCCGTCGATCACGACAAGGTCAGGCATCGGAAGTTCTTTCGAAAGCTTTCCGCTATAGCGGCGTACCAGCGCTTCATGCATTGCCGCATAGTCGTCGGAGCCTTTCATGCTCCGCAATTTGAATTTTCTGTATTCGGATTTTCTGGGCTTCCCGTCGATAAAGCATATCATGGAACTGGTGTAATCACTGCCCTGAAAATGTGAGTTGTCGAAACACTCGATTCGTCTGGGAGTATGTTCCAGATGAAGGTTTTTCTGTAAAGCATCCAGGGCAGGATGTTGCCGCGCAATTTCACCGCGCTTCTGTTTTTCCGTCAAATATTCCTGCAAATGGTGACGGGCATTTTCCTCGCACATCTCTACAAGCTTGGCTTTTTCTCCCCGTTGCGGTGTTATGAAGCGTATTGTTTTGCCGCCTGGCCTATCGTGTCTGTTTGTGTTTGAAAGCAGTGTATGAAGAGCTTTCCATTCTTCTTCAGCCAGGGGGGCCTGTGTGAAAATTTCCTGCGGGACGAGGTCAGGGGTTTCCAGATAGTATTTTTCGAGAAACTTCGACAGCAGTGTTGCAAAGGGTTCGTCTTCCGTATTCGAGAAATACATTCTTTGTGACCCCAGCAGTTTGCCTTCGCGGATTTTAAAGACAACTCCACAGGCATCGTCTCTCTGTCTCGCTATTCCGAAAACATCGCGATCAATCGGGTCGGTTGTAACGATTTTCTGGCGCTCAGCATATTTTTTCAATCCGTTGATCTGCATTTTCAGCTCGGCAGCCTGTTCGAACTTCAACTGTTCTGCGCACCGGTACATTTCTTCCGTGAGTGAGCGGGTCAGCTCTGCAGTCTTGCCTTTCAAAAGCCTGACAACTTCAGAGATCATAATGTTGTACTCGGTTTCAGACTGAAATCCTTCACAGGGTCCTTTGCATTTATGAATGTGGTAATCCAGGCAAACCGTGAATTTCTTTCGTTCAATATTTTCCGCGGTCAGTTTGAGCTTGCAGCTCCTGACCTGGAATATCGAACTGATCAGTTCGAGCACCGATCGAAGCTGGCGGGCTTCGGTATATGGTCCGAAATATCTCGACCCGTCATTTTTTAACTGTCTTGTAAGGAATATTCTCGGGAAAGGCTCCCTGGTTATGACCAGGTAAGGATAGGTTTTATCATCCTTGAGATTGATATTGTAGCGGGGTTTAAACTTCTTGATGAGATTGTTTTCAAGGATCAGGGCTTCAACTTCGGACGAGGTAATGATGACTTCAAGGTCGGCGATATGATTGACGAGAATCCGGGTTTTTCCGTAAAACTGATTGCTGTTGCCGAAATACGATCGAACCCTTGACCGAAGGCTTTTTGCTTTTCCCACATAGATTACTTTTCCCGAAGAGTTTTTAAACTGGTAAACTCCGGGTGCGGATGGCAGGGCAGCGGCTTTTTGGTCAAGCTTTGTTTTTTTCCTGTTCACTGGGCCTTTGTCGGGTTCTTCCATCATCGATCACGGTGAGCGGTTGGAAATTCAAGAACCAAGGTGGAAAATAAATGGTTTCCGCTGGGGGTCTTATACGGCCCATGTGGCCAAAGCTGTTGTAGATCCAGTACGGGAAATGAAAAAGGCGCAGTTGAGAAACCGCGCCTTTTCCTGAACAAGATCCTGAATGCCTCAGTGCATCGAAGCTTCTCCAGCTCCTTTCGGATATCTCAGGCTGTCAACCAGTTCCTGAATGTCTTCCGGCGGTGCAGGCGTGATTTTTGCCACAATGAAGCTCACGATAAAGTTGATAATCATACCTACCGTACCGATTCCTTCAGGTGAAATACCGAAGAGCCAGTTATCCGAAATATTCGCAGCCGGGTTGATGAATTTGAAATAGATAATGTATGCTGCGGTAAAGCCGATACCGGACAGCATTCCTGCGATTGCGCCTTCCTTGTTCATTCGTTTGTAGAAAATACCCATGATAATGACCGGGAAGAACGACGATGCGGCAAGACCGAACGCGAAAGCAACAACCTGGGCCACGAAGCCTGGAGGATTGATACCGAAATAGCCAGCAATCAGAACCGCACAGGCAACGGAAATACGTGCGATTGTCACCTCTGCTTTTTCGGAAAGGTCAGGGTTGAACTGTTTTTTAATCAGGTCATGTGCGACAGAGGTCGAGATAACCAGAAGCAAACCGGCAGCTGTCGAGAGCGCAGCGGCAAGTCCGCCGGCAGCGACAAGGGCAATAACCCATGCCGGAAGATTTGCGATTTCAGGGTTTGCCAGAACCATGATATCGCGGTCGATATACAGCTCGTTCCTGTTATTGGTAAGCTCGTTGGAAATGAGTCGCTGACCCTCAGCGCCCTTGCCTTTCACAAATACCGGCTTGCCCTCGAATGCCTTGCCTTTGACGTACTGAACCGCACCGTCATCGTTTTTGTCGACCCAGGCAATCAGACCGGTTCCTTCCCATGTCTTGAACCATGAAGGGAGATTGATATACTGGGTGTTGCTGACGGTGGTGATAAGATTATAGCGAGCGAATGCCGCAACCGCGGGAGCGGTGGTATAAAGCAAGGCGATAAAGACAAGCGCCCAGCCTGCTGAAACACGTGCATCGCGAACTTTCGGAACGGTGAAGAATCGGACAATGACGTGCGGGAGGCCGGCAGTACCGACCATTAGTGCGAAGGTGATGAAGAAAACATCGATCATGGGCTTGCTGCCTTCAGTGTAAGCGGTAAAACCAAGTTCCCGGTGAAGGCCGTCGAGTTTGTCGAGCAGGTAGCCTCCTCCGTATTCAGGGGTAAGCATACTTCCGAAGCCTTGCTGGGGAAGGGGTGTGCCGGTAATCTGGATTGCTATAAAGATAGCCGGAACCATGTATGCAAAGATGAGGACGCAATACTGGGCAACCTGGGTGTAGGTAATGCCTTTCATACCGCCAAGTACAGCATAGAAAAACACGATGCCCATACCGATGAGAATACCGATGTTGATCGGTACTTCAAGAAATCTCGAGAACACCACGCCAACCCCGCGCATCTGCCCTGCAACGTAGGTGAAGGAAACAAAAATCGCGCAGATAACGGCGACGGTTCTTGCTGTGTTGGAATAGTAACGGTCACCGACAAAATCAGGAACGGTGAACTTTCCGAATTTTCTGAGATACGGGGCGAGAAGCAGGGCGAGTAGCACATAGCCGCCGGTCCAGCCCATCAGGTAGATGGAGCCGTCATATCCCATGAAAGAGATCAGACCGGCCATTGAAATAAACGATGCTGCCGACATCCAGTCAGCTGCAGTTGCCATGCCGTTTGCCAAAGGGGGAACGCCGGCACCCGCTACGTAAAATTCTTTAGTAGATCCAGCCTTTGCCCATATTGCAATGCCGATATAGAGCGCAAAAGTCAAACCGACGATAAGATACGTCCACGCTTGTACATCCATAATGTTTTTTTGTTAATGATTGTTGAGAAGAACTGCATCGGGATGGTTAATCCTCGTGTACGTCATACTTTTTATCCAGCCGGTTCATCAGGCTGACATACACGAAAATCAGGATGACAAAAACATAGATCGAACCTTGCTGGGCGAACCAGAAGCCTACCTTGAAGCCCCCGCCGCCGGTCCATTCAGGGAAACGGATTACATCGAGCGGTTCGGCAAGCAAAATCCCGAAACCGTAAGACACAACAAACCACACCGCAAGCAGCCCGATCAGGTACTTGAGGTTTGTTTTCCAGTACTCCTGTAGTTTTCCTTTTTCCATGACATCAATGGTTTAAGGTTTTCTGAAAAGCGTCTTAAGAAAAAGATCCGCAACAAGTTAATGAAAAAATAAATGTATTGGAAATGAATCTTGTTAACAATTGTTAACAAGGCAGGGCTTTACATAAAAACATTCTTTACAGACACCTGAGGTAGTGTGAAGTTTTGACAAGAAGCAAAATGCAATGGGCTATCTATAAAGGTAGCCCATTTTTGCGTTAACCTGCCCTTTTGAGGCAGCCTTCTTCTTTAGCGATTCCCGTCTGAAAATAAGCGGAAGCGTTCAGAATGTGACCTGTGCCCAAAGTTCGGTTCTCAGACGCTGGTATTCCTCGTCACCGTTATTCTCGTCTGTAGTCAGATAGCGTACAGTCGGAGAAAGCGTGAAGCTGCCCATCGAGGACTCATGAACCTTCCAGTTATACTGTGCCCATACATACATGTTCTTGTACTCGTCGGAAGCTCCGAAGCTGTCATCGCTCAGGCTGCTGTAGTCGACCCAGGCTCTGATCGGGCCGCGCTCAGCCTTGACCCTGAAAAGATATCCGTCGTAATCGACACCGGAGTCGTCACAGGTGGTATAGAACCCACTCAGTGTGAATTTAATGTCGTCAGCAGGAATGACAACATTGGTTCCGAATGTCCAAGGAGCTACATTGTTGTAGCCCATGCTAAAGAGGTTAGAATCAGTAATTGCTGCCAGAAGCTGCGGATCTATGGTGATGTCGCCGATGTTGGTTTTGTACATCAGATGAATTGCATACTCATCCCTGAAGAAGCCGTCAGTATCTTTAAGATAATCATCAAGCACGAGGAGAGAGGCATTCAACTCGCCCGGACCGACTTTAGCTCCGTAATTGAGTCCGAAAATACGGTCGTTTCCAAACAGAAAGTAAGGAATACCCAACGGCTGACTAGGGTAGACCGTAAGGTCATAGATCGGATTATTGAAACTGTTGACCGGCATCCAGCCCATAACGTAGTGCGAATTTTGCATCATCCGCCCGAAGTACATGTGGTTGGGGCCGAAATCAGAAAGATTTGATGGGAATGCAGGCCCTTTGTCACCGCCTATTGTAGCAAACCACCCCGCTGAATGGTTTGCAAGCAGCGCTTTGAGAAAGAATCCTTCACCAAGGTCGGCAGCGATTTTCAGGCGAAGTCTGTAGAGCCAGTAAAGCTCTTCCTGACTTTGCGTTTCTTCGCCGTCTACTTTGGTCTTGGTGAATTCACCTCTCGGGCGAACCTGTGCGTCACCGCTGATCTTGATACCTGCTTCCGCCGTAGTCACGGACGTAGCAAGTATCGCGAGTCCAAATACAAGCGATAACAGTTTTTTCATTGTTTTTCTCCGTTAGGTTTTGTGTTGCTTACGAAATAAAAAGCATTTTACTCCTGCCGTTCGTGCAGGGTATGCCATGCTTTTCGAAAAGAACAAGTATATGTCAAGCGTAAAATGTACATAAATCAGATTAAAAAAAGAAGTTACTTTTCGGAGTCTTTTATAATGAAGCCGCATTATACGCCGAAAAGTACTCACTACGGTGCTTTTGTGACCAGTGATATGGGGTGTGTTGCTGTGATATGGGGGAATGTAAGCTGTGATAACTACTTAGGGCGATTTAAGGAACAAAAGTAGAGCATACAGAACATAAGAGCACCTCTCTTTATTTATTCCGCTGCTCAATTGCTTCGTTGAACGGATAGAAAGGGATTTCTGCGCTCCGTTCGCCTTGCACTTGAGCCGCTCATGACAAATGGAGGCGCCCGTAAAATTTTGTTACAAATCAACAATCACTCCAAGTGAGCTGAAACTTTCTTCATCATAAAAATACATGCCGTGACTACTCAGGCCGTTATAATAGTTATAGGCAAAGCGGACATTGTCAAGACCAAGCACTGAAAGTCTCCAGCCGGCCTGAAGGCTCCATGTGCCACGGAACCCGTCGGTTCTATGCAGTTCATTATTCCATTCAGGAAGCAATTTGAAATCTGCTGCAAGATAGGTGTTTCCGGGAGTCGACAGTTCAGCACCGGCCTGGAGCGAGTGGCGGTTGATTTCGTCCGGTATGGTATGGAAAAGGTACTGATAGCCGAGATAAATACGGTACTTTTCCGAGGAAAGAGCAAGGACGAGATTTATGAATTCCCGGCTGTAGGTGAACGGGATGCCGAAAGGACTGTCTTCCTCATTGATCCATTCATCGGCCTCCTCATCGTAATGTCCGTCTTCAAAATGGGCGGAGATATGGCTGATACGAAGTCTTGCCCAAAGATCGTCAAACGGCAGAGTCTCCTTGTCAAGAGGCTTTTTCCATGTAAAACTTACCCCGAAAAGGTAATCGATCGTATCGACCGGAAACTTAAAATTGTCTTCCATACCCAGGAGAGAGTAAGTGGCGAAATCGATGCCGAACGCAAAGCGGCCGTTTTTGGTCTGAAGCAGATCGGCGGACGTGCCGATATCAAGCTCAAGGTAGTCTTCATCAAGCCGCGGCATAACAGCAATGCGTGGTTCAAGGGGATCGGCAAGCAATGGGGTGAACATTGTCCGTAACGTAGGGGCGGCAAATGTTGCAGGGGTGGATGCAATAAATAACAGCAGCGTGATCAGAGTGGCGTAACTTTTCCGCATGGTTTTACTATTTATTAGTGCTAAGTTTGGCGGCTTTGGTTGTTTCGGCAAACAGCATTTCCAGAACAGCGGCTCGTACAGCTACCCCGTTCGTTACCTGTTCAAGCATGACGCTTTTTGAGTAACCGGGTGGCTGAATGCGGTCGGCTACATTGCTTGATATCTCGATTTCCCTGTTGACCGGTCCTGGGTGAAGGACAAGCATATGTTTACGAATTTTCTCGAGACGTTCGTCGGTAAGCCCGAAGTTCAGTGAGTAGTCTTCAAGAGAGGGCAGATAGCCGCCGGTTGTTCTTTCCAGCTGAAGACGGAGTACAATTGCAGCATCTGCCCATCTGATGGCGTCGTCTATAGAGGTGAACACCCTTACGCCGAGAGAATCCGTATCGGCAGGAAGAAGGGAGACCGGGCTGCAGATCCCGATTTGTGCGCCCAGTGTTGTAAGCCCGAAAATATTCGACCGGGCTACACGGCTGTGCAGTATATCTCCCAGAATCATGATTTTCGCATCCTGCAGCGATCCAAAATAATCCCGCAACGTAAAAATGTCCAACAGTGCCTGGGTAGGATGCTCATGAGTTCCGTCCCCGGCATTAACAACGTGTTTGTCGGTTATACGGCTTATCTGTTCGGCTGAGCCGGAAGATGGGTGACGAATGACGAAAGCGTCAACCTGCATTGCCTCCAGGTTTTTTATGGTATCGACAATACTCTCGCCTTTCGTGACGCTGCTCGATGAGGCATTGAAATTAAGGGTAACGGCACCGAGATTACGCGCTGCGATTTCAAATGAAAACCGGGTTCTTGTAGAGTTTTCGAAAAACGCAAGAACAATGCGTTTTCCCTGAAGGGCAGGGGGGATAGCGCTTTCTGCATCCAGAAACAGATCTTTATGAAAAACAGCCCTGTCAAGAATTTCGTTAATTCTTGACGCTGGTATGCCTGATAATCCTGTGAGGTGTTTCAATGCAGTTGTGTCTCCAAAAATGTCAATAACCCTGAACTCACAGCAAATTTACAAAAAATATGAAATTTGAAGTGTACACTGTTTATTGAGCGAAGGAAATGATTTCAGGCAGGATGTTGTTACTTTCAACAAGAGGGAGCGTGTATGCACGAGATGTCAATAGCTCTGTCTATAATAGATGCAGTAGTTGCAAAAGCCGGGAATGAGCAATCCCGAAAAGTCAATCAAATTGAACTTGAAATTGGAAAGGTTTCGGGTGTTCAAACCGAATCCCTGAAATTCTGTTTTTCAGCGGCTGCAAAAAACACGATTGTGGAGGGGGCCGAGCTTGCTATTCGCGAAATAGAACCTTTGGGAGAGTGTGAGGAGTGCGGCAAACGTTTTCCGATGAACGGTTTTTATACGAAATGTGATTTCTGCGGGTCCCTGAAAACTACTATAGTTTCCGGCAGGGAGTTATCGATCAAATCCATTACTCTGGATGAGTGACAAAGCGCGGGGTTCATCTTGTCAATGCAAATCAACTCAACAAATCAACGATTCAACAATTAATATAAAACTATGTGTGATACTTGCGGATGTTCGTCTGGCAACGGTGCCACTATCTATAGGCCGGGAGATGCTTCATATCATGTCCATGTCAACGATGACGGTTGTGCACAGCATCATCATGAACATGTTTCCGGAGACCATGATCACAGCCGTGGCCGTCGGGTGGCTGTCGAGCAGGATGTACTGTTGCAAAACAACCTTCTTGCCGAAAGAAACAGAGGTTTTTTCGAGGCCAGGAATGTACTTGCAATCAATTTTCTGAGCTCTCCCGGCTCCGGGAAAACCACGCTGCTTGAGAAAACCATTCCTTTGATACTGCCTGACCATCAGGTCAGTGTTATTGAGGGGGATCAACAGACAACAAGAGATGCCGACCGCATCCAGGCGCTTGGGGTTCCCGTTCTTCAGGTTAATACCGGTACAGGGTGCCATCTTGATGCATTGATGGTTAACCGCGCAGTAAAGGAGATGACCCTTGCAGACCGCTCTCTTCTTTGTATCGAAAATGTCGGCAACCTTGTTTGTCCGGCACTTTTCGACCTGGGTGAGGCAATGAAGATTGTCGTCATAAGCGTGACTGAGGGAGATGACAAACCGTTAAAATATCCTACGATGTTTGTCGAAGCCGATGTCTGTGTTTTGAACAAAACAGACCTTTTGCCCTATGTTTCTTTCGACACGACAGTATGCAGGGAGAATGCATTGAAGGTTAACCATAAACTTGAATGGTTCGAGCTTTCAGCAGCAACAGGTGAGGGTTTTGATCTATGGATACAATGGTTGAAGTCAAAGCTGAAAAAAGGCTGAGACTCTTTGTCAATGGTGTTGTACAGGGTGTAGGGTTCAGGCCTTTTGTCTATCGTCTTGCAAAAGAAGCCGGTTTCAGCGGTTTTATACGTAATACCGCTTCCGGTGTCTGCATAGAGGTACAGAGCAGTGACTTGGTAAAACTGAGACGTTTCTGTGGAGAACTGCGTGACAAGGCGCCCCCGCTTGCACGGATTTCTTCGTTCGAAGTCGAAAAAATTTCCCCCGAACAGGATCGGGATTTTTTCATTATTACTTCTGACAGCGAGGGAACAGTCCGGACGATGGTATCTCCGGACGTTGCCATTTGCAAAGATTGCAGGAGCGAGTTGCTTGACGTTTCTGACCGGAGGCATGCCTACCCCTTTATCAATTGCACCAACTGCGGACCGCGCTATACCATTGTAGAAAAGATTCCTTATGATCGTCCGTATACCTCAATGAAAAAGTTTGAGATGTGCAGCGCTTGTGATGGGGAGTATCATGATCCTATGGACAGGAGGTTTCATGCTCAGCCTAACGCATGTCCGGATTGCGGACCGGCTTTGCATATGCTTGATGCCGATGGGGAGGTGGTGAACTGTGCTGATCCCTTGGAGCATGCTCTCGGCATGCTCCAAAAAGGCCTGATTGTTGCGGTAAAAGGTATCGGTGGGTATCACCTTGCCGTTAACGCTTTCGATGACGCTGCAATTCTCCGCCTGAGAAAAAGAAAGGGGCGGGAAGAAAAGCCATTTGCCCTGATGGCAAGAGATATAGAGACGACAGAAAGGTATTGCATGGTCAATGAGAAAGAGCGTCAGGCACTTCGTTCACCGGAGGCACCTGTTGTTCTTTTGAAAAAAAAAGGATCCTCATTTTCAGGTGTAATTGCACCGGGCAACGATCGTCTGGGTATGATGCTGCCGTATACTCCTCTGCATGTACTGATGATGGAGCTCGGCCCCAGAGTTCTCGTCATGACCAGCGCAAACTGTTCTGATGAACCTATTGTTATTGAAGAGAGCGATGCAATAACACAGCTTAACGGTATAGCCGACGGTTACCTTGTACACAATCGTCCGATTTACCTGAGATGTGATGATTCCGTAACGGTTCATCTGGCCGGGAAGCTCCGGCAGATAAGGCGTAGTCGGGGGTATGCGCCGGCTCCGGTAGCGCTTTCTTCGGAAGGCCCCCCTGTTTTTGCTGCAGGTGCCGAAATTAAGAACACGGTTTGCCTGCTCAAAGGAGCGGATGCGATTCTGAGTCAGCATATCGGCGATCTAAAGAATTACGAGGCTTACACTCATTTCATGAAAGTTGCTGATCATCTTCAGGAGATTTTTCAGGTATCTCCCGAATTGTTTGTTTGCGATATGCATCCCGCCTATCTGTCAACCCGCTGGGCTCTTGAGCAAAAAGAGCAGCCGCTCTTGCAGGTGCAGCACCATCACGCTCATTTGGCATCGTGTTTGGCCGAAAACCGTTGTGAAGAAACTGCGGTCGGTGTTATTCTTGACGGTGCTGGATACGGCATCGACGGAACAGGCTGGGGTGGAGAAGTGCTGATAGGAAATGCGGCGGAAGCATTCCGCTTTGCCTGGTTCGAACCGGTTCCTCTGCCTGGCGGCGATGCCGCCGTTTTTCATCCCTGGAAAGTGGCCGCCGGGTATTTGTATCATACTTACGGTGACCTTGCGAAGCGTGGGTTAATGGGGAATAAAGATGTTTCAGACATCGCTCAACTACTTGAAAAAGGGATCAATTCTCCAATGACAAGCAGTTGCGGACGGCTTTTTGACGCCGTTGCGGGAATCATCGGGCTACGGGATGAGATTACTTATGAAGGGCAGGCCGCCGTAGAACTCATGCATGCGGCAGGGGGACTCGAAGGGAAAGCGTATTCATGGGAAACAGTGCCTGCAGATAACGATAGATGGCTTCTTTCCGTCTCGCCTTTGATTCGCGATATTGTAGCGGATGTACAGGGCGGGGAAGAAATTTCCGCAATCAGTAGAAATTTTCATGTAACAATGGTTCATCTGCTTTATAGCATTGTAAATAAAGCGGTGACCTTCTCAGGTGCCCGCAATGTCGTACTCAGTGGGGGAGTTTTTCAGAACGCTCTTTTATTTGAAGGTCTTGTCAAAAAGCTTGAACAACAGGGGTATACGGTTCTGACCCATGCTCAGGTACCCTGTAATGATGGAGGGATTTCCCTCGGACAGGCAGTGATCGGCAGGGAATATCTCAAAGGCAAGTATAAAGGAGTTATCTGATTCTTTTGAATTTTGACTTTTGAAACTATGTGTTTAGCCATACCGGGAAAAGTTGTTGCTATAAACGAAGAAAACGGGATGAAAATGGGAACTGTGGATGTAAACGGTTCTCTGACAAGGGCGTGCCTTGAATATGTACCGGATATTCAATTGGGGCAATACACTATTGTTCATGCAGGATTTGCGTTGAAGATTATCGACGAGGAAGAGGCGGCAGAGGGTCTGAAGCTCTGGGATGAACTGCTGAAAGGGAAATAATGACTGGAAAGCTGGTTGGCTCGATAGCTGGATAGCAAAGAGTTAAAGAGCCTGGAGGATAAAGTCAAAAGTAAAAGCTCAAAAGGTATAATGTAATTAACCCGTTCTCGGATTTTGAGTTCTGAGCGAAAAACAACGAGCGTTGAGTGATCATTTTTGTGCGAATTCCCGCTTGTAGGATCTATGTGCGTTAAAGCCATCAAGCTAACCAGCGGTATACAATGAAATACATCGATGAATACAGGGATCCCGATAGAGCGCGACGTATTCTCAAAAAAATTAAGGATTCCGTGACAAGGCCATGGTCCATTATGGAGATATGCGGAGGCCAAACCCATTCCATAATCAGAAACGGCATTGATCAGTTGCTTCCCGATGCAATCAGGTTGGTACACGGTCCGGGTTGTCCGGTCTGTGTAACTCCCCTGGAAACGCTTGACAGGGCATTATCGATTGCAGAAAGGCCGGAAGTGGTTCTTGCAAGTTTCGGTGACATGCTACGGGTGCCGGGGAGCGGCAAGGATCTTTTAACCGCGAGAAGTGAAGGCGCAGATGTTCGTGTCGTTTATTCTCCACTTGAGGCACTTGCAATTGCAAGAGACAATCCACACAAGGAGGTGGTTTTTCTTGCGATAGGTTTTGAGACAACCGCGCCGGGAAACGCCATGGCTGTAAAACAGGCGGCAAAAGAGGGATTGAACAATTTCAGCGAACTTGTCAGCCAGTTCATGGTGCCTCCTGCAATGAAAACGATACTTTCCTCTGAACAGAAAACAGTGGAGGGATTTCTTGCGGCAGGACACGTGTGCACGATTACGGGGTACGAAGAATATGAATCGATAGCTGAAAAGTATCATGTCCCGATCGTGCCGACCGGTTTCGAGCCGGTGGATATTCTTTCTGGAATATTGCGGGTTATAGAAATGCTGGAATCAGGGAGGTTGGGTGTCTTCAATGAGTACAGCAGGGTAGTGAGCCGGGAGGGAAATGAGGTTGCAAGAAAAACCGTTAATGAAGTTTTTGAAGTCGCGGATCGGCAGTGGCGTGGTATCGGAGTTATACCTCAAAGCGGCATACGTTTGCGAGGAGAATTTTCTTCCTTCGATGCTGAGAAAAAGTATGACGTGGCTCACATACAGCCGGATGAATCGCCGTTGTGCAGGAGTGGCGAGGTGCTGCAGGGTATCATCAACCCTGGGGAGTGTGGTGCTTTCGGGAAAGAGTGTACCCCCCTGGATCCTCTCGGGGCACCGATGGTTTCCGCAGAAGGGACCTGCGCGGCATATTACAAGTATCACAAGAGGGCTTGACAGCCAGATGGCTTGATGGCCGGATAGCTTTAATACTCAACGGCAGCGATTTAAGCTAACTCGCTATCAAGCTTTTTTTATCCCGTAAAAAAACAAGTTATGTCTATGGATTTACACTGTCCTTCACCTCTTCTCAGACATGAAACCATACAAATGGCGCACGGAGCGGGAGGGGAGCTTTCCCGTGAACTGACCCGGGAGATTTTTTTGCCCTACCTCGGAAACAGCATGCTCAATGTACTTGATGACCAGGCAAAAATTTCTCTTGATTCGGGCGAGATTGCGTTTACCACGGATACATTCGTCGTCGCTCCGGTTTTTTTTCCGGGGGGGGATATCGGTGACCTGGCGGTGAATGGGACGGTTAACGATCTTGCGGTCGGCGGAGCGATTCCTCTCTATCTCAGCGCAGGCTTTGTGCTCGAAGAGGGATACCCTCTTTCAGATCTTCGGCGAATAGTGACGAGTATGGCCGAGGCCGCGGGCAAAACCGGTGTACAGGTTGTAACAGGTGATACCAAAGTCGTTGAGAAAGGTCAGTGTGACGGAATATTCATCAATACCTCGGGAATAGGGGTTATCAGAGAAGGGGTTGACATATCCTGCGGGAACCTCAGGTCTGGTGACAGCATTATTGTTTCGGGTACCTTGGGTGATCATGGAATGGCGGTTATGACAGCCCGGGAAGGTCTTTCCTTTCAATCGGAAATCACGAGTGATACGGCCTCATTGAGCGGTTTGATTTCCGCAATACTGGATGAGGTACCCCAAATTCATGCAATGAGGGATCCGACAAGGGGAGGGCTTGCAGCGACTCTGAATGAACTTGCAAGTGCCTCGGGGGCAGGTATTGTTATCAACGAAGCATCCCTGCCGATTCGTTCGGATGTCCAGGGTGCCTGCGAGCTTCTCGGTATAGATCCGCTTACGGTTGCTAATGAGGGCAAGGTGGTTGTTGCAGTCCCGCAGGACAGTGCGGAAATAGTGTTGCAGATCATGCAGCAGGATTCCGAAGTATCAGGCAGTCATGCCTCTATTATCGGTAACGTGGTAAACGACCATCCCGGAATGGTCATTATTCGCACGCCGTTGGGGAGCCGGCGTATTCTGGAAATGCCTCTGGGTGAACAATTGCCCAGAATCTGTTGAGATTTTTTCTGTTTGCCGTTGGGGTTCAATAAAAGTAACTTATGCACACAGGCTTTCTTACAACGGCACATGTGCAGTTGTTATTATTGTACAAGATGGTGTTGAAAACAAGGCTGTTAAAAAACAATTCTGATGAACCAGTCTCAAGGCCGAGCAGGCAGGTCCCCCCGTTTCAGTTATGACATGCTGGAATTCCGCCCTGAATGGCAGTTCGACGATCCCGGTACCGGTGCATATTACCACAGCGGCGTTATTCCCGGCAAACTTTTTTTTACTTCTCTCGGTGGAGAGGTTCACTTCGAGGCTGCCCAAAAGGCAGCTGCTTTCGTCGAGCGGATTTTTGCTGACGGTGGACTAAAAAACAGTGACTATATAAGGATCGCTGATTATTCTGCGGTTACAAAGGCATCAATCAATGCCAAGGTTTTTTATGCCAAAACTATCAACAGGATTAATGCTGCCTATAATTGTCATCCTTTAGTTACCTATATCTGTGGGGCTTCACAGATGTTAAGGACGATGCTAACGGTCTTTGCTCATGTTGTCAACCAGCGTTTTGTTTTTGTCGATTCAGTTGAAGAGGCCTTTCAGTCTATAAACAGGGAGGATACACATTATGCCATATCATCTGACAAAGAGGAGGTGGTGATATCCCGCAAGGAAATTGAAGACTTCGTTGCAATGTGTGGGCATCTTCTGTTTAATGATCATGATATTGAAGAGTATACGGCCTGTGATTTTTATCCACTTGATCATCCGCTTAGCGAACTCTACAGGACAATTGTTCTTCTTCGTAATGACCTGCTCGAACTAAGGGAAAAAGAGAGAGAGCAGCAACATGAAATAAGGAGTGCACTTGAAAACGCTCAAAAGCTTAATGAGAAGCTGATCGAAGAGAAGCATAATGTCGAAAAGAAAGAGCTGGTACAACTCAGACTTATACAGCGTCTGAAAAAAGCACGAGCTGAGGCCGAGAGTGCCAACAAGGCAAAAAGTGAGTTTTTGGCAAACATCTCTCATGAGGTTCGTACGCCTCTGCATGCGGTGATAGGAATGACCGAGCTGTTGATCGAAACCAAGCTCGACAAAGATCAGCGGTATTATACGGATACGCTGTATTCAAGTGCCAAGATGTTGTTGATGCTGATCAATGACATTCTTGATTTCAGCAGAATCGAGGCCGGACGCATCGATGAGGAGAAAGAAGCGTTTAACCTGCGTCAACTTTTCCTGGATATTATTGCCATAATGAAAGAAAAGGCGAGCGTCAAGGGTCTGGTGCTTACAGGTGATATTGATGACAGTGTTCCGGGCACTCTCATCGGCTATTCCGGATACATGAAACAGGTACTTCTTAATCTGATTCAAAACGCCATCAAGTTTACCTATAGAGGAGAGGTCGCGGTTATTGCTTCGGTAGTTTCTGAAACGGAAGATGCGGTTGTCCTCAAAATCTCCGTGCAAGACACAGGCATCGGTATTCCGGAAGAAAAGCAGGATCAGATTTTTCAGCCTTTTACACAGATCGATGCGTCATCGACCCGTAAGGAAGGAGGGAAAGGGCTTGGTCTTGCGATCGTGAGAAAACTCGTTTCGTTTATGGGTGGAGAGGTTGAGTTGAGGAGCAGTGAAAGAGAGGGCTCCACGTTCAGCTTTTCGCTTTCCTTTGAAAAGGTGAAAGAGAGCGGCAGTCATGCTGCGTTTGACCATGAGGAAACGGGGACAGGCAAATGTCAGGCTGATGTTTCTGAAATGGCGGTAGAAAAGAAGGAGATTTTGCTCGTCGAGGACAATACGATAAACCAGAAAGTAGCCCGGGCCATGCTTGAAAAAATGGGTTACAGGATTGATATAGCGTTTAACGGTGCTGAAGCGGTCGAAGCCCTTCGGCAGAAAAATTATGGACTGGTTCTCATGGATTTGCAGATGCCGGTTATGGACGGCTATGAGGCGACAAAAACAATCAGAAATTCCGGCAAGGTGCTGAACAGCAAGGTTCCAATTATTGCCATGACGGCCAATGCCACGAAAGAGGACAGGCAGCAGTGCCTTGATGCAGGTATGGACGATTATGTGCCGAAGCCGGTTGAACGCAAGATTATGATGAATATGCTGCAGCGCTGGCTCCCGCTTACTAATGATCGGTGATTTTTAGGTATGCTGAAGGTAATCACCTCAATGTACCCCGATGATAACGCTCGACGCCTTGAACATTGCGCATGCTCTGCCGCCTTCCCTGAGGTCGAGATTTTTTGCACTCTCACGAGTGATAATCGAGGTTATTATATTGCCGCCTCCTATATCGAGATCGATCTCCACATTGACCGGGCCGTCGATGATTTTGGCAACGGTCCCGAAAATGACGTTGCGGGTGCTGACTTTTGCAATGTCGATATCTTTGCCGATGATGACTGAACTGGATTTGATAATGGCATAGGCCGTCATTCCCTCTTTCAGGCCCAGTTTGTCTATAGCTCCGCTTGTAACGATAGCTGTGAGCCGGATATCACCTTTGAGGGAAAGGATGATCTCCGCATTGACCGTTTCACGGATAATCGTTGCAATCGTTCCGCTAAAAACGTTTCTGGCACTGACTTTTACGGATATTCTTTCCAGGAATTGATAAAGCTTTTCAGAGCTTCCGAGCCGATGCTCGAGATTCCCAAGAAATTTTCTGTGCTCTTCCTGGATGACACGGTACTGCCTGAGGATTTTTTTGCCTTCCGGGGTAAGCCTGGTTCCGCCGCCGTCTTTTCCTCCTGTCGTTCTTTCTACAATGGCCCTTTCCGACAGGTTGTTGATGGTGTTGATCAACTGCCACGCAGTTTTGTAACTCATTTTCAAGGCTTTTGCGGCTTTGTTGATTGATCCGAGTTCGTCGATTTGTTCAAGCAGCATGATCCTGTCGGCGCCAAGAAACCTGTTTTCGGATTTACGGAACCAGAGCGACCCTTCCAGTTCGATGGATCTTTTGTCTGCAGGCATTATTCACTTATGAGATATTCTTCACATGCTTCTCCTTCCTCAAGAGCGTCGAGGATTTCATCCATTTTTTCCTCGCTATCTATCTCGCCGTACCATTGATTTTCCGGATGAACAACGACAATGGGGCCTTTTTCACAGACATTGAGACAGGCGGTTGCCGAGACGATAACATCGGTCATGCCCCGGTCGGAAAGTTCGTTTTCAAGATACGGCAGCAACTGCGATGATTCTTTTTTATGGCAGATTCCCTGAGGGGTGCCCTGCGCGCGAAAGCTTCCGCAGACCAGAATGTGATGTTTCGGTTTTTCCATGGTTGTTATAAAGAATTGTTGAACTGTTGATTTGTTTATTTGTTGAATGGGATATCAGTGCTTACCCGTAATCGTACTCGTTAACCTTTGAAAGTCGAGTACGATTACCGTTTCGCTGAGTACGAGTACGATTTGGAAAAAACAGGTTTCCAGCCCTTTTGACTTTTGAATTTTTACTTTTGCCTTTCCTTACCTCACCCGCATCCGCTGCCGGTGCCGGAACAGCTTGTCTTGCAGGCGTGCATCTGGCTGATTCTTGTCATGCGGCTCATATCTTTACCGGTAAACACTCCTGAAACCCCTTCTTCGATGAGCCCGTCGAGCGTATAAACTTCCATGCCGCTGCCGTTAAGCACTTTTTTAGGTGATTCTCCTGCTCCGTTGACCAGGAGCGCACGGCAGTCAAGCAGAAGAGCGGCAACGGCTTCCCAGCGCATTGTGCCTCCGCCGGGAGGCGGTGCCGACCGGGATTCCACCAGAACAGGACGGTCGTGGTCAGTGTCCATTGCATAGACAAGAAAACGATCGGCTTCACCGAGGTGCTGGTTGATCAAAACTCCTTCCATGCTCGCAACAGCGATATAGGGCCTGTTTTCCGAAGGTTTTCTCGGTAATTTTGCCGCTTCCATCAGTTGTTTCATGATCTCATCACTGTTTTCCTGACCGATGATGCCGATGGCATCCGCTCTGCACCGTGCGCAGTGTTTCATCTGCGGAAGGTATTGCGCAGTTTCTTTCTGTATCGCAGTTACCAGTTCGGAATGCGGTTCAGGTATGTTTTCGAAGATGGTTTCTTCCGTATGGTAATAGGGTAAAGCATTGAAAATATCAGCCCCGAGTTCAGATACCTTTTTGGCAACATCAATAACATGGCGGTCATTGATGCCGGGAATGATGATCGAATTAATTTTGGCGGTGACTCCCTTTTCCTTGAGCGTCTTGAGTGCCTCAAGCTGGTTTTCCAGTAACAGTCCTGCGGCATTGAGGTCCCGGTATACTTTTTTTCCAAGCCGTACCCAGGCATAGACTTCGGCGCCGATTTCCGGATCAACCGCGTTGATGGTCAACGTTACGTGACTTACCTTCAATTCTGCAAGTTCCCCGATAGAAGGTGTCACATTCAGGCCGTTGGTTGCCACGCAAAGAAGCATGTCAGGATACTTTTGCCGGACAAGGTGAAGTGTTTCCATTGTCTCCTCGGGATTTGCGAAAGGGTCGCCCGGCCCGGCAATGCCGACGACTGAAATATTCGGCGAAAGTTCAAGCGCCCGGTCAAGGTAGTGCAGGGCCTGGTGTGGCGTAAGCACTTTGCTGGTGACACCGGGCCGGTTCTCGTTCAGACAGTCGAATTTCCTGTTGCAGTAGTTGCATTGGATATTGCATTTCGGCGCCACAGGAAGGTGAATGCGTCCGAAAGTGTGCCTCGATGCATCGTTGAAGCACGGGTGTTTATCAATAGATAGCGTCATGGTACGTCCCCTTACATGTATGTGTAGCCGATTGGTGATGAATTCTGTCTGTGTTCGATAACTGTGTTCACGATTCTGTCAAACAGTTCCTGGGTTCCCCTGTATCCGATGTGGTGCAGCCGCTGGCCGCCGAACCTGTCATGAATCGGAAACCCGACACGGATCATTGGAATCCGGTTCTTCCGGGACATGGTAAAACCTTTGCTGTTGCCGATTAAAAGGTCCGGTTTGTGTTTTTTTGCTTCCTCTTCGATGTCGACGAAATCTGCACCGTCGCGAACCTGTATCCCGAGGTTGTCGAGGTCCGGCACCAGCTCGGCAAGACGTTTTTTCAGAAAACCGCTCTTGCCGCCCGATACGCAAAGGACCGGTGTTATGCCGATTTCTCTCAGAAAGACCGTCAGTGCGATCACAAGATCTTCTTCGCCGTACACAATTGCTTTTTTACCGAATACATATTTATGCCCGTCCGCATATGCATCGACAAGCCGTCGACGCTCGTCTTCGTATCGTTCCGGCATCGGTTTCTCCGACAGTCTTTCGAGCAGTTCGAAAAACTTGTCGCTCTGTCCGATGCCGATCGGGAGGCAAAACCGGTAATGGGGGACTCCGAATTTTTCTTCCAGGTATCCGGCTGGTGATTTATCCTCAGCGAGGATCGAGGTAAACTCGATGCTTGCTGCAGCCGTTCCGCATTTGAGGATGGTATTCAGCGGCGTTCCCCCTTTTGGAATTCTGTGATACTCTCCCCACGGTCCTCCGTCAAGCGTTTCCGAGTAATCCGGAAGAATCACCGAGGGCAGGCTGAAGTTTTCCAGAATCTCTTTGAGATACCTCAGATCTGCAGGCGAGACCATGTTGGGAAAGAGATTCAACAGGTTTTGTTTAGGACCTCCTTCTGCAAGCTTTTCGACCGTTGCTCTCAATGCCGCGTGAAACCCGTCGATATGGCTGCCCTGGTAACTTGGCGTCGAGGCATGTATCATCAGGGGGATTGGCTGGTTCGGGTCGGCATTTTCAGTATACTCCCTGAGGATCATATCGACATCGTCCCCGATGGTTTCGGAAAGACAGGTCGTCGCAATGCCGATAACTTCCGGTTTGTATTGTTTCGTGATGTTCTGCAGACCGAGTTTCAGATTGTGGCTTCCGCCGAAAACCGCTGTATCCTCATTGAAGTTGGACGAAGCAATGTCTACCGGTTCCTTGAAATGGCTGATAAGGTAGCGCCGGATATAGGTGGCGCATCCCTGGGACCCATGCAGGAACGGTACGCATTTTTCTATGCCCTTGAACGCCAGGCATGCACCAAGCGGATTGCAAAGTTTACAGGCGTTCTGGGTGGCTGTTTTTGCAGTTTTCATAATTGACCTCCTCCTTTTCTCGGAGCAAATTGCCATACCGGGCTCATGACAGACTGGTAGACCTCTTTTGCGAAGTTCAGCATGCCGACAAAACCGGCAAGCGGTATTTTTCTTTCATGGTTGTGATCACAGAAGCCGACACCGAGTTTATAGGCGATCGGTCGTTCCTTCACACCTCCTATCAGCAGATCGGCTTCTTTTTCGAGAATGAATTTCGAGAGTTCGACAGGATTCGAGTCGTCAACAATGATGGTCCCCTCATCGCACATGTCTTTCAATCCTGCATAGTCATCCTTGTTGCCGGTTTGCGAACCGGCCAGGACGACATCCATATCTATCGAGGCCAGGGCCTTGATAAGCGAAAACGCCTTGAACGCTCCTCCGACATAGATCGCGGCTTTTTTCCCGCTGAGCGCTTTTCGAAATTCCAGAAGCTGCGGATAAAGTTCTCCCACCTCACGGCTGACAACTTTTTTGGCGGCTTCCAGGATAGCCGGGTTGTCGCCGAAATGTGCCGCGACATCATAGAGCGCTTTCGACATATCCTCGATACCGAAGTACGAGACTCTGAGGTACGGAATGCCGTATTTTTCTTCCATCATCTTTGCCAGCCTGACCATCGAACCCGAGCATTGTACGATATTCAGCGAGGCGCCATGTGAACGCCTTATGTCATCAACCCTGCCGTCTCCGGTCATGGTCGAGACAACCTCGATGCCCATCTGTTCGTAGTAATCCTTGATGATCCATGCTTCGCCGGCAAGGTTGAACTCGCCGAGAATATTGATGCTGTATTTTCCTATTCCTTCGGTCGAGCCGGTCCCGACGATTTTCATCAGCGCGTCACAGGCGGCTTTATACCCGTCTTTCTTGGTTCCTTTGAATCCTTCCGAATGCACGGGAAGGACCGGAATGCCTTTTTCCGCTGAAATTTTCTTGCAGACGGCATCGATATCGTCTCCGATAAGCCCGATGATGCAGGTCGAGTAAATGAACGCCGCTTTCGGCTTGTACTGGTCGATAAGCTCGCCGAGAGAGGCTTTCAGTTTTTTCTCTCCGCCGTAAATGACATCCATCTCCTGGAGGTCGGTTGAAAAGCTCAGGCGGTGCAATTCGGGTCCTGAAGAGACGGCTCCGCGGATGTCCCAAGTATAGGCGGCACATCCGATAGGGCCGTGGACGACATGAAGGGCGTCAGCTACCGGGTAGAGTACGACTCTCGAGCCGCAAAAAACACAGGCCCTCTGACTGACGGAGCCCGAAAGACTGGTGGTTTCGCACTTGATGTCGAATGCGTCTGTGTCTTTCGTTTTTTCGAAGACCTGTTTCTTTCTTCCTTCGAGTATTTCAATTTTATCCATTGGACTTCAATCTTCTGGTTCAGTGCCATGCATCGAATCGTTTAACGCAGTTCCTTTCTCTTTTGATGGAGAGAGACGAGGGATTTGAACCTCGCCTCTTTTGTGCCACAATTCAACGACTCAACAAGTCAACAGTTCAACAATTTTCTACATCACAAGTTCGAACGACTCTTCAGGTGCGTCGCGGTCCTGTCGATCCATAAGAACCTCCAGTATTTTTTCGGCGAGTCTGAGACCTCCCATATAGCCGACGCTCGGGAAGTAGCTGTGGCCGACCCGGTCGAGGATCGGGAAGCCATAGCGGACGAACGGTATATCCTCGTCGCGGGCGATGTACTTCCCGTAGGTGTTGCCGATAAGAAGGTCGACCGGTTCGTTCTTGATCCACTGATGCAAGAGATAGATGTCGGCCTGGGGGCCGTTTTTGATGTTGGCATCAGGAACACTGTCAGCGAGGATATCCCGCATGCGCTGTTCAAAACGCTTGCCCGGTGTGCCGCTGACGATATGGACAGGTTTCATGTCCAGGTCGAGCAGAAATTCCGTCAGTGGAATGAGATCATCAGGATCACCGAAAAGCGCGACTTTTTTGCCATGGAAGTATTGTTCCATATCGGTCATGAGATCGACCAGCCTCCCTCTCTCGTCCGTTATCGACTCGGGTATTGTTACGCCCGCGGCCTTGCTCAGTCTCATCAGGAAACGGTCGGTAGCCCGGAGCCCGACAGGAATGTCTTCGGTTTTGAACGGGACACTGCATTTTTTATCGAGAGCAATGGCGCCCGGTTCCCCGCTGAAACAGCCCAGGGCGATCGAAGATTTGCTGTCGCCGGTACTTTTCAGCGCCGGTACGGAAATGCCTCCTTTCGGATAGAACACATGCTTGCCTGTCTGCGGCGCATCGAGCACATCGGATGTATCCGGGAAAAGCTGGATGTTTGCTCCGAGCTCTTTTGCGAGGCGTTTGATTTCACGCATGTCGGCAGGTTCCATCCAGCCCGCTACGATGTTGATCTGATCGAGCTGTTTACCGGTGTTTTCCGCAAAATGTTCGGCCATGGCCGCAACCATGTTTGCGTATCCGGTAACGTGCGATCCGACGAAACTCGGTGTCGGCGCGTAAATCACATGTTTCCCTTCGGGGATCTTGCCGTCATCTTTTGCCTTGGTGACAATCTGCTGCAGGTCGTCACCAATTGTCTCAGAAAGGCAGGTCGAGTGGACGGCGATCAAATCCGGTTCATAGACCGTAAAAATGTTGTTGATCGCCGTTACCAGGTTTGCCTGTCCACCGAAAACCGATGCACCTTCCGTGAACGAGCTTGTTGCCGCCATGACAGGTTCCTTGTAGTGCCTTGTCAGGGTACTGCGGTGGTATGAGCAGCATCCCTGTGATCCGTGGCTATGCGGCAGACAGCCGTGGATGCCGAGAGCTGCATACATAGCGCCTATGGGCTGACAGGTTTTTGCCGGATTGATGGTGAGCGCTTGGCGCTCCATCACCTCTTTTTTTGTATGCCGTAATAGCATGTTGTCTCCTTTTTTGGGGCACCGCTATTAATTGTCGCGAGCGCCTTGAGTACAAGGCGGACGGAGCGCAGAAACCGGAGTGTACATACGGTACATGAGGATTTCGAGCACCGGCCAACGACGTAATCATGGTGCGCAGCAAATTAATAGTGGTGCCCTTGATTTACATAGGGCTGCTTGTTGTTATTGTGTCACGTAGTCCGCTTCCAGCTCGCTTGGAGCTTCTTCCCATGGTGCCTGGATCAGTTTCCACACACGGCTGTTTACCATTCGGTCGATATCCTTGTAGAAGTTGATCGCGCCGGTAAAGCCTGCATAAGGACCTCCGTAATCGTAGCTGTGCAACTGCTTGAGCGGAACCCCCATTTTCTGGACGACATATTTTTCCTTGATGCCGGCACAGAAGATGTCGGGTTTGTAGAGCTCGATCAGTTTCTCGCTTTCATAGTGACTGATATCGTCAATGACCAGGGAGCCTTTTTTCATATCCGGCATCATGCCTTCGTAATCCCTGATGTCGAGACCGGCCTCTTTCAGCTTTGCAAGTTCTTCTTCGGTTTTTCTCGGCCGGTATTTTCCCGGGTCGGCGGTAACTTTCAACTCCTCGATATTTTTGCTGTCGGCATCGATCTTGATGTTCGGGATAACCCTGCGGCCTTCATAGTCGTCGCGGTGCCCGAACTCGTATCCTGCCGAGAGTGTTTCCATACCGAGTTCACCAAAGAGCTCCTGGTAGTGGTGCGCCCTCGAACCGCCGACAAACAGCATTGCGAGTTTGCCTTTTGTTTTCGGATAGATCTCTTCTATTACCGACGAGACTGCGGGCATTTCTTCTGCTATTACCTCTTCAACTCTTGCCATCAGTTCGTCATCTTCGAAGTACTGCGCTATTCTGCGCAGTGATTTCGCGCTTGACTCCGCTCCGATAAAGTTGACTTTCATCCACGGGATGCCGTACTTGGTCTCCATCATCTCGGCCATGTAGTTGATCGAGCGGTGGCACATGACGACGTTCAGGTCAGCGGTGTGCGAGTTTTCGAACTGATTGATCGTCGAGTTGCCGCTGAAGCTTGCAACCATGGTGATACCGCATTTCTCGAGCAGCCGTTCGATTTCAAATGCGTCGCCACCGATATTGTATTCGCCGAGCATGTTGATTTTGAACTTTCCGCCCTTGTCTGAATCATCGAGACCCACAACGTGTTTGAAGACCTGGTTGTTGGCGATATGGTGCCCGGCCGACTGGCTGACGCCTTTGTACCCTTCGCAGCTGAACCCGAAAACGTTACAGTCGCCGAGTTTCTCACGCATCTCCTTGGCGACGGCATGAACGTCGTCGCCGATAAGGCCTACCGGACAGGTAGAGAAGATGCCGATCGCTTTCGGATGGAAGAGATCGTAGGCTTCCTGGATCGCCTGTTTGAGTTTTTTCTCGCCCCCGAAAACCACATGCTCTTCCTGCATGTCGGTCGAGAAACAATAGGTCATGAAGTTTTCACCCTCAGGCCCGTCAGGACGGGTCTGGTTCCGCCGGGTCAGCCAGGCGTAAAAACTGCAGCCGATCGGGCCATGGACCAGATTGACGATGTCTCTTGTCGGTCCTAAAACCACACCTTTACAACCAGCGTAAGAGCAGCCCCTTTGAGTGATAATGCCGGGTATGGTACGGATGTTCGCCTGTACCTGAGGAATTTCTTCCGGATCGTTGACGATGATCGCTTTGCCTCTCTTTTTTGCAACTTTCGGCGGATATTTCTTGATCAGTTCCTCCTTTACCGCAGAGGGATCCGGTAATATTCTTGACTCCATAAGTTGTGTCTCCGTTTTTATCATAAATTGTGTTTATACAAGCGCTGCATCGCCGATTTCTCCTGTGCGCACCCTGATGCTGTCGGTGATGTCGGTGACAAAGATTTTCCCGTCACCGGGTTTTCCCGTCCGGTTGGTCTTTACTATCGTGTCGATAGCGGCCTGTTTCAGCTCGTCGGGAACGACAATCGCGATGAGCCGTTTTGCCACCAGACGAGGGGGGCCGCCAAGCTGTTCGATCGCTTCGGGATACCCTTCTTCGGCGCCCTGAAGGATATCGAAATGCACTTGGCCTTTTCCTCTGCCAAGGACTCGTCCCAGGGAGGTAAATGAAGAGATGCCGGCATCGATGAGCGCCTGCTTTGTCTCATTCATTTTTTTCATCCTGATAACTGCAATAATCTCTTTCATTACGCCTCCTTTGATTCAGCCATTTCCGGTTCGTTTTCCTTGAGTCCCGAACTGATGGTGTAGACCTCTTCAACTTTGGAGACAAAGATTTTACCGTCGCCGAACTTGCCTTCTCCTTCTGTCCTGGCGTTCATCATGATCGCGTCGAGGATGAACTGTTTGTCAGCATCGGGAACGACGGTTACCAGCATTTCCTTGGGCAATTCGTCATAAACGACATCTCCGACCCTGAGGCCCCGCTGCTTGCCTCGTCCTACAACCGGTATTTTCGTTACGGCCGGATACCCTGCGTCGAGCAGTCCCTGCATGACATCCTGTGCTTTGGCTGGCCGGACAATTGCTCTGATCATTAACATGTGTGTAACTCCTTTTTTTTAGGGCACTTCTATTTATTTATTCCACGATTCAATTACATCGTTGAGCGGATAGGAAAGGGTTTCTGTGTTCCGTTCGCCTTGCACTTGAAACGCTCATGACAATAAATAGAGGTGCATTTTGGTTAGTTTGCGATGCCGAATTCAATCAAGAGTTTTTCGAGTTCATCGATTTCGAGAGGTTTAGGAACAACAAACATCTCGTTATCGTCGATTTTTTTTGCGAGAGTCCGGTATTCATCTGCTTGGGCATGTGACGGATCAAAATCGATCACTGTTTTCCGGTTGATTTCGGCTCTCTGTACCATGTTGTCGCGCGGGACAAAATGAATCATCTGGGTGCCGAGCTGCCGTGCGAGCTCTGTGATCATCTCTTTTTCATTGTCGACCTTACGGCTGTTGCAGATGAGACCGCCCAGGCGGACGCCGCCTGCATCAGCATATTTCAGAATTCCTTTACAGATGTTGTTGGCTGCGTACATGGCCATCATCTCACCCGACACGACGATATAGATCTCTTCGGCTTTCCCGTCGCGGATCGGCATGGCGAAGCCGCCGCAGACAACATCGCCGAGTACGTCGTAAAAGACATAATCGAGATCCCATTCATCATCGTAAGCACCGAGCTGCTCCAGCATATTGACCGAAGTGATGATCCCGCGGCCCGCACAGCCTACTCCCGGTTCCGGTCCCCCGGACTCGGTACAACGGGAAGCGCCGTACCCTTCCTTGATGATATCTTCGAGTTCGACATCTTCTCCTTCCTCGCGCAAGGTGTCGAGCACAGTTTTCTGGGTGAGCCCCCCGAGCAGAAGCCTCGTTGAATCGGCTTTCGGATCACAGCCGACGACCATCACCTTTTTTCCCATCTCTGCAAGTCCTGCAACCGTGTTCTGCGTGGTGGTTGACTTGCCGATACCGCCTTTTCCATAAATCGCTACCTTTCTCATTCGTTTGATGTTTAGGTTTATTGGCTGATTCTCCTGAATAATTCAGGTGTTTTGTTTGTTTCAGTTGCATTATTGGTAGCAAATCCTGTGCCAATTCCTGTTTTTTTGTGTCGAGGAAAGCCGCTTTTACTTGTCCTGTACAAATAAGTTGTTTTTTTGAAACGATTTATTGTGTTCGTTATTTTCTGGATGAAGAGTCGTGTGTTCTGGAGCACCAGCGGTATGGGGAAGGATAAAGGCTACATCAAGGTGTGAAAGGGGCGTTTCTTACATATATGTGGCTTTTTAGGAGCTTGTGAAGACTGTTTCAGGGAAAATGTTTTCTTTTGAGCACCAGGTCATAACTCCTTTGTGTAAATGAGCGGTTGACGAACGTCCTTTTTATTACACAAATGTATTTTTTTGCTGTTGTGCCGACGTATTGTGGAAGGTGCTGATATATCCCGGTAATGCCCGTATATTACTACAAGGCTTTCAATGACAGGTGTTACAAAAACAACCAGGGAAACTCTTGTGCCGGAATCATCTCTTGTAGAAAAGAAAGGTGCTGCAAAAACGAACAGCGCTCTGGCATCGGGGGCGATTGCTGTCGGCGCACTTGCCGTCGGCGCTCTGGCTCTGGGAGCGCTTGCAATAGGGAGGCTTGTGATCGGTAAGCTTTCTATACGTCGCTCAAGGTTTCGCAATCTTCAAGTCGATGAGCTGAACGTTGGTCGTCTTCATGTCGGTGAGCTGCGCGTTGACGAGACGGTAAAATCAGAAAACAAGCAATCATGAATCATCTGTTTCGGAGTTTTGCCTGGTACAATGACGGAAGGCAAATACCTGAGGCGACTGATGATGATGCATGGTCGGATCTGACGACAGGGACTGTGTATGGGAACATTTATAACAGGTTTGCCGTAAACACGGGAAAGCTTGCGCCTCCTGGCTGACATGTTTCGACGGGAACGGAGCATTGGAAGGTTCCAAACTTGGGTGACAACTCAAACGGGTTTACGGCTTTGGGCGAGGGGCGGCCATTTTGATTTCGGTTCATTTTATGGTCTGAAAAAGTATGCGTTCTTCTGGACTTCGTCGGCGAGCGGCAGAAAATGCCGGGTCCTATTCGCTGAGTTATGATGGTAACCGTTTTGTCGGCGATGTCGATGACCGGAGCGCTGGGTATTCGGTCCGCTGTGTGCAGGATTAAGCAGACCGAGGTTTCGGTATATCGTCAACGAATTACACGAATTTTCGCGAATGAAAGGTGAAAAATCAGGGATTTGTTTTCCGGCTCACGCTGAATAAACAAAGTTCTATACCTTCAGGTGAGATGAAATGCGTAATTTTCTCGTTTTTCTGTCATTATTGGACTTGACCAAGATATCTATGAGACATTTTGGGAAATTGCATTGATGTTACCTCAAGTGCAAATGCAGCATGACTATTTGCTCTTATTAATCTTGTGTCCGAAGACAAGTACTTCTTGGAACAGAATCCCATCGTGAAACTTTTTATCAAACCTAGTGTCAAGTCAATCATCAATCGTCGGATAAAGCCGTAACAGTTTGATACGTGCCTTTTCTGTTGTGAATCGCCAGTTTATCGTTGCATCCTTGTTATTTCGTTCTGCCTCCCATGCTGTTACGTGACGTCTTACTTCTCTCATGCTGTCAAGACGTCGGTTCAAGCATTGTGTGGACAAGACCCGCAATTCTATCTCTGCCATGTTCAGCCAACTGCCATGCTTGGGTGTATAGACAAACGCAAACCGATCAAGCAATGCTTTGGCCTTTACAGGCTTGAACGTTTCGTAGAGTGAACCGGCTTCGTGCGTATTGAGATTGTCCATCACCAAGGTTATCTGCTCAGCATGCTGGTAGTGCTTGGCTATTTCTTCCAGAAACCGTGCCCAGTCTTGCTTCGTTCTCTGTTCCGTTACCCGAACGAGTCGTTTACCCATCAATGGTTCGGTGGCGATAAATATATTGCAACTTCCCCGCCTGCTGTGTTCGTAATCGTATCTGGCCACTTGCCCTGGTTTTGCCGGCAGAGGTATTCTTTTCTCAGCTATCAGTTGTTTGGGCGATTCATCCATACAGACGACCGGATACAATGGATCATAGGGCTGTTTGTATACGTCGAGTACCTGCTCCATATCAGCGACAAATGTACCGTTGCCGAGCGGAAGGATTACCCATCCTTCTTGCTTCCAGGGTTTGAGGACGTTTTCCTGAGAAACTCAATTACGCCGTTATGATTTCTGCCTTTACTTGCAGGGTATACCCGAATGCATCAGCTTTTCTTCGTAGCCCGCTTAGAACCCGTGCTTTGTACTTTTCTTCGTAATAACCAGCTCCTGGATCAGCATATGCCATACCGTACCGGAGAAGATTGTAATAGATGGTTGCAATTTTACGTGCCGTTGCTGTAATAGCTATAGATTTACCGGATCGTGCAGCTAATCTGCGGTAAAAAGCCCCAAGGGCACTGCTG
>JAKSDC010000076.1 GCA_022360275.1 Chlorobiales bacterium | reverse complement strand
GTATTGTTTCCACTATTATCGCGGTTGTGATTGGTGTGATACTGGGAGCGGTTGCCGGTTACTCAGGAAGCATCGTCGATTCAGTCATCATGCGAATCGTGGATGTTTTCATGTGTTTTCCCTTCTTTTTGATAGCTATTGTCATCGCCGGGATTCTTGGCCCCAGTATTATAAACCTCATGCTCATTTCCGGATTGTTGAACTGGCCCAGCCTGACCAGGATTGTTCGAGCAGAGGTTCTATCATTGAAGCATTGTGAATACATCGAAGCCGCCAAGGCACTGGGACTAAATGCAAGGAAAATCATTTTCAAGCACATAATACCCAATACACTGGCACCGATTATTGTTTACGCTACCTTGGCGATTGCCCGGGGAATACTGATCGAAGCCGGTTTGAGCTTTCTGGGACTGGGCGTTGAACAGCCGGTTCCCAGTTGGGGAAATATGTTGTCAGCAGCGCAGAACTTCACCACATTAACGACATATTGGTGGGTGTGGATACCGCCGGGATTCATGGTTCTGGTTACCGTGCTGTCGATCAATTTTCTTGGTGACGGATTGAGGGATGCTTTGGACCCGAAAATCATTCAATAGGGAGTGTGCGAATGCCTGAAGCTTTGCTCGAAATTCAAGATCTTGTCACCAGCTTTAAAACAACATCAGGACTTCAAAGAGTTCTGGACGGGATAAATCTGTCCCTGCAGAGAGGCGAAATTCTGGGCCTGGTTGGAGAATCCGGATGCGGGAAAAGTATCACATCGCTATCGATAATGAGGCTGTTGCCGCAGCCTTACGGGTTTATTGAAAATGGGAAAATCCTCTTCAATGACAAGGAACTGACTGATCTGTCCATTCCCGAAATGGAATCCATAAGAGGCAATGAAATATCAATGATCTTTCAGGAACCCATGACGGCGTTGAATCCTGTTTTCACCGTAGGCAATCAGATCGAAGAAGTTTTGGATATCCATCAGGATCTGAAAAAGCGGGACAAAAAAGAGAAATGCATTGAAATGTTAAAGCTGGTTGGATTGCCAAGAGCCGAGGATATATATAAAGAGTATCCCCACCAGTTAAGCGGCGGCATGAGACAACGGGTGATGATAGCCATGGCTCTGAGCTGCGAACCAAGGTTGCTTATCGCAGATGAACCCACTACAGC
>JAKSDC010000067.1 GCA_022360275.1 Chlorobiales bacterium | reverse complement strand
GGTACGTTTGCCGCAATGGCTCATGCGCTCGGCGATAGTTCTCGCCTTGCTTGCAACAGGGCGTCCCCAGATAAGCCGCGAAGTTTCAGCGGCTTCGGAAAAAGGGATCGATATCATGCTCGCGCTGGATATTTCGGAGTCGATGCTCGAGGAGGATTTTGGCGGCAGCCGCCTCGATGCAGCAAAGAGTATCGCCTTACGCTTTATACAAAACCGTCCACAAGACAGATTGGGGCTTGTGCTGTTCAGGGGAAAGAGCTTTACCCAATGTCCCCTTACGCTCGACCATAAGCTGCTCGGTATGCTTGTAAGGCAGGTTTCGGTCGATGCGATCGGCGACGAAGGCACTGCTATCGGCTCGGCGATCCTGTTGGGCACGAATCGTCTGAAAGCCTCGGTATCCGGGGAAAAGGTCTTGGTGCTCTTGACCGACGGGGAGCACAACAGGGGCGAGGTCGGGCCTGTGACGGCTGCCGGTATTGCCGGGAGCGAGGGTGTGCGTATCTATGCCATAGGGGTAGGCAGCCGCCAGCGATCCGGGAACATCGAGTCGATTATCGAGGGTCGGGATGAACGTGTCGGGGAAACGCTTCGAAAAGTGGCCGATCTGACCGGCGGAACGTTTTTCAGGGCTTCGGATGAACGTGGTCTCAGGGATGCGTTCAGGGAGATCGATGCACTGGAACGGGGCCGTCTGGATGGATCGCGGATGGTTGTTCGGACGGAACTGTATTCGTGGCTGCTGTTGCCGTCGGCGGTTTTGCTTGTTGCAGGATTGGTACTGGGGAACACCAGAT
The DNA here is from genome assembly GCA_022360275.1 of Chlorobiales bacterium. Lineage (GTDB taxonomy): Bacteria > Bacteroidota > Chlorobiia > Chlorobiales > Chlorobiaceae > Prosthecochloris. The sequence goes on along the minus strand of JAKSDC010000067.1, from coordinate 14,933 downwards.
TGCTGAGGGTGGGTTGAATGGATATTGTCTGCTTTGCATATCCTGAACGGCTTTCTGTGCTGTTGCTGCTTCTGCCGCTTGCGGCGATTCTCGGTTGGGGGGCCTGGCGAAAGTTTCGCGCAAGAAAGGCGCTGGCGGACGACAAGCTTGCTGTGAGTCTGCTTGGCAGGTGGGTGCTTCGCAGAGAAATTGTTGTTCGAATGCTGCAGTTCTTTTCAGCTTGTTTTCTGCTGTTTGCCTGGTGCGGTCCTCTGCTTTGTTCGGGAGAAAAACCGGTCAGGCGCGAGGCGCTCGATATCGTGTATGTGGTCGATGTTTCCAACAGCATGCTTGCCCGCGACGCTGCTCCGGACAGGCTGGAGAGGGTGAAGCGGGAAATACTGCAGATAAGCAGGGGGATGGATAGGGGCAGGAGAGGGCTTGTGGTTTTCGCTGGTTCTGCGGTTCTGCTGTGTCCGCTCACAACCGACAGGCAAGCTTTCGAGACAATGCTTAACATAGCGGCCCCGGATCTTGTCGAGGCGCAGGGAACGGATGTGGGCAAGGCGCTCGATCTGGCAAACAGGATGCTTTCGGTTCGGAGCGGGGCGCAAGGTGTGCCCGGCGTGCGTATCGTTGTCCTTGGCAGCGACGGAGAAACCCATGGGGAAATGCTCTCAGGGGAGGCAGGGAATCTGAGAAAGAAGGACATACAGCTCATTGTTATCGGGGTGGGAGCGGAAAAGCCCGCAGTTATTCCGCTTCAGGATGAGGAAACGGGGCTGGAGTCGGTCAAAATGGATCCGCAGGGAAATCCGATATTGACAGCCTTCAGACCGAAAGAGCTACGGGTGCTTGCCGAGAACGCGAAAGGGATTTTTATGCATAGCCATGGGTCCGAAACGGTTTCCGGAAATGTCCTGGAGCGGTTTCAAACTATAGAATCGGATACACAATGGGTGCGGGAGCCGCGCTACCGGGAGGAGATCTACCAGTATTTTGTGCTGCTGTCCGTTATTCTGCTGCTGGCGGCAGGAGTTGTTGAGAATTCAGAAGCCCGAAACGGTGAATGACTATTGAAATAATGCATGGCCGCCCTGAGTTTTGAGCAATGAGCAACGAGTGATGATTTGGGTTAGCTGGATTACAGTTTTCAGTTGGTGATAGGCAAGTGGAAAATGAGTCAACGAATCAACAACTTTTTTTCTGATTGTTGATTGCTGACTGATTCTGTTCTGCTGGATTATTTTGTAAAGATTCTTACATTGAGCGTAGGTTATTGTTTCATCCATCAACGGATAATAATACACTTCCTATGGAGCAGCAGACTCAGCAGAAGAAAGGTTTTGAGCCCCTGGAAAAAGCAAAGCTTGCCATGAGACTGGTCAATAATCCTGATTTTGAAAAGGAAATTGACGAGTATGTCAGCGGTAAAGATTATGACGAGCATAGCGTCAACTATTTCAAGCACCAGATCGCTATTCAGCAAAAGCTTCAGTCTGAAGGCGGCAAACTGCTGAATACGAGCGGTCAGATTATTTCTGCGGTGATCAGTGCTTTTACCAACAATATGAGGGGCACCCTGGAATCCAACAACAAGCAAAGTCCCCCGGGCTCCTGAGGCGCCGGGCTATTCCTGTCCGGAAACGCCGCCGTATCTGATCCCCGCAAGTGACGCCATATCCTTTTGCCAAGTCACAAGATCGTTCGGGTTGAATTTCCCGAGGTGATTGTAGCCGCAGGCCCGTGCCATGACTTGCATCATGCTGACCGAATTTCGCAGATAGTTATGCAGCCGTTGTGCAGCGGTATCAATGACGACTCTTTCCCGCAATTTTTTATCCTGCGTGGCTATGCCGACCGGGCAGTGGTTGTTGTGGCATGCCCGCATTCCCAGGCAACCCGCAGCCTGTATGGCGGCGTTGGCTATCGCGATGCCGTCGGCACCGAGGGCGAGTGCCTTGATGAAATGTGATTCGGTGCGCAATCCGCCGGTTATAATGAGCGTAACGTGACGGGCGTTGCGTTTATTGAGGTGTTTTCTTGCACGGGCAAGAGCAGGGATTGTGGGAACAGCGATGTTGTTTTTGAGAAGATTCGGGGATGCTCCGGTTCCCCCGCCTCTTCCGTCGAGTATGAGGTAATCGACTCCGACTTCGAGGGCGAAATCAATATCGTTTTCGATGTGTTGAGCGGACATTTTAAATCCGACAGGTATGCCTCCCGTTGCTGCGCGGACTTCTTCCGCTACCTTGGAAAAGTCTTCGGGGGTAACGAGCCGGCGGAACCGTGACGGGGATACGGCATCGGTGTTCGGTGCAACGCCTCTGACTTCGGCTATCTCGCGGCTGACCTTGTCGGCGGGCAGCATTCCTCCGGCTCCGGTTTTTGCCGCCTGCCCTGCCTTGAAATGAAATGCCTGACATCGGGTGACCTGTTCTATATCCCAGCCGAATTCTGCCGGGGCAAGCTCGTAAAAGTATCGGGAGTTTTCTTTGCGTTCGGCTTCGAGCATGCCTCCTTCGCCGGAGCATATGCCGGTGCCGGCAAGCTCGGCGCCTCTGGACAGTGCTATTTTGGTTTCCCTGCCGAGTGCTCCGAAGCTCATGTCACTGACAAGAATCGGTATGCCGAGTTCGAGGGGCTTTTTTGCGTTCGGTCCGACAACAAGGTTTGTTCCTACTGCGGCTTCATCGAGCAGCGGCGTTTTGGCAAGCTGGGCGGTGAGGAGCTGGATATCTTCCCAGCGCGGGAGCTCGGTAAGCGGTACCCCCATGGCTGAAACCGGACCGTGGGAATCGAATGCCGAGGGTTTTGTAGCGGCAAGGAAGTGGATATAGTGGTTGAAGGGCTCTTCCGGTCCTCCTTTAATGTCCGCATAGAGTCCCTGATAGACATTGCGGTTCCAGGGTTGGGGATTTGTCAGGGACCACTGGGTGATTTCCGCTTCGTCAACATAAACGGCATTGGCTTTCAGGTCGATCCATGCCGAGAACTTGTGCAAGGCTTCATCATTGTTATATTCGCTTATGCCGGTATCATAACGGTAATCCCATCCGTGTACGCCGCACAGCAGATTTTTTCCGCTGACGTGACCGTCGGCCATAAGCGCTCCGCGGTGATGACATCTTCCGTACAGGACGGAAACATCGTCGCCGTAACGGATAATGGCAAGATCGACATCGGCAACAACAGCATAAGCCGGTTTTTTTTCTTCCAGCTCACTCCACGTTGCGACTTTAACTTTTTTTGTCTTAACATTGTTATACATAGGCAGAAAAGAAGATGTTTCGTTATGTTTTGAAAGATAATCATTAAAGCTCTGAAACAATATGCAGTTTGATCCGAATAAATTTACCGTTAAGGCACAAGAGGCCCTGCAGTCGGCAGCTACGTTTGCCGGAAGCAGGCAGCACCAGCAGATTGAGCCGGTGCATCTTCTTCATGTCATGCTGAGTGACAGCGAAAACATTGGGTATCAGATAGCCCGGAAGATCGAGGTGCAAATCGACAACCTGCTTGCTGTACTCGACCGTGAACTCGATCGTATTCCGAAAGTTACCGGAGCATCGGCAACAGGTCAGTATATTTCGCAGGATCTTGGCAAGGTTTTCGACTTTGCTCTGAAGGAAGCGGAAAGTCTCAAAGACGAGTATATCAGTTCCGAGCATCTTTTTATTGCCATGAGCGAAGCCGGGGGTAAGGTTTCAACCGTTATGCGGGATGCAGGGCTGACCCGGGATGCCATTCTGAAAGTGGTGGCGGGCATTCGCGGTTCACAACGTGTGACCAGTCAGACAGCCGAGGATACCTACAACTCGCTGAAAAAGTATTCACGCAACCTGAACGATCTTGTGCGTAAGGGAAAACTCGATCCGGTCATCGGTCGTGACGAGGAAATCCGGAGAGTGCTCCAGATCCTCAGCAGGAGAACAAAAAACAACCCCGTTCTGATCGGAGATCCCGGTGTCGGCAAGACAGCTATTGCTGAAGGTATTGCCCAGCGTATCGTTGCAGGTGATGTTCCCGAAAATCTCAGGAGCAAGCAGATTGCCGCGCTCGATATTGCGCAGCTGGTTGCGGGCGCGAAGTTCCGCGGAGAATTCGAGGACCGTCTCAAAGCTGTCATCAAGGAAGTTCAGGATGCCAATGGCGAGATCATCCTTTTTATTGATGAAATGCATCTGCTTGTCGGGGCCGGTTCCGCCGAAGGCGCGGTTGATGCAGCAAACATTCTCAAACCGGCGCTTGCACGCGGCGAGCTCCGCTGTATAGGGGCTACGACGCTTGATGAATATCGCAAGCATATAGAAAAGGATGCCGCTCTCGAAAGGCGTTTCCAGACGGTTATGGTTGATCAGCCGAGTGTTGAGGATACTATTTCCATTTTGCGGGGTCTCAAGGAAAAGTACGAGATCCATCACGGTGTCCGTATCATGGACTCGGCGATCATTGCTGCTGCAGAGCTTTCCGACCGCTACATATCCGAACGGTTCCTGCCCGACAAGGCGATCGACCTTATCGATGAAGCCTCCTCCAGGCTCCGCCTGGAAATGGACAGCGACCCGGAAGAGCTCGATAAGGTCAATCGTGAAATTCGCCGTCTTGAAATCGAGCGAGAGGCGCTGAAAAGAGAGTTATCGAGCGAATGAGGTTCTTTCGTATTGGTCAGGAGTAAGTATCATTGGATGTTTTCGGGGGTTTCTTTTTTGAACAACTAAAAACAGTGACACTATGAACGTGAGAAGGAATGTACTTGTATTGCTGCTGGTACTGATGGGCATGGCCGCTGCCCCGGTTTTTGCAGGATGGAACCCTCATAAAGAGGAGCATGCGCAGCAGACCATCCGTCTGTTTCAAAAAACAGATCCCAGCCTGCAGGTTTTTTTTGACAAAGCCTATGGCTATGCGGTTTTTCCTGATGTGTACAAAGGCGGTATTCTGTTGCTGGGCGGTGCCCGGGGTGATGGTTATGTTTACGAGCAGGGGCGTTTGATCGGGCGCTCTTCAATCACTCAGGTCAATGTGGGACCACAGCTTGGCGGTCAGGCTTTTGCAGAAATTATCTTTTTCCGCGCCCAGTCCGACCTTGAAGATTTCAAGAAGGGAAATTATGAGTTAAACGCTCAGGCCAGCGCGATTGTCGTGACGGCAGGTGTTGCGACAAACAGTGAGTACTCGGACGGTGTCGCCATATTTGCACTGCCCAAGAGCGGTTTGATGGCCGAAGCTTCGGTAGGTGGTCAGAAGTTCTCTTTCAAGGAGTATAAGGAATAGCTGGCTGGCAAGGCGGCTGTGGGCTGCCGGCATGATTTGTCTGTCTTGTTAACAATTTCCAACAATGATTTTTTTGCAGGGTATGCGTTATGAATTAGTGGTTGGGCTTGAAGTCCATTGTCAGTTAAGCACAAACAGTAAGGCTTTTTGCGGTTGCTCGACCGAATTTGGAAAACCTGCAAATACCAACGTGTGCCCGGTATGTCTTGCACTTCCCGGTGCTCTTCCTGTGTTGAACCGAAGGGTTATCGAGGATGCCGTCAAGCTGGGTCTTGCGACTGACTGCACTATCGCCCGGCAATCGATCCTTGCCCGGAAAAACTATTTCTATCCCGATCTTCCCAAGGGGTACCAGATTTCACAGTACGAGGAGCCTGTCTGCTCCGAGGGAACTGTCCATGTCGATACCGACGAAGGGCGGAGGGACATCAGACTTGTTCGAATCCATGTCGAGGAAGATGCCGGAAAATCCATTCATGATATCGGGGACGATACCTTTATCGATGTCAACCGGTGCGGCGTTCCCCTGCTGGAAATAGTGAGTTACCCCGATATTCGTTCCGCAAGGGAAGCCTCCGCCTATCTTCAGAAGCTGCGCCAGATCGTCAAATACCTCGGTATATCGGACGGGAACATGGAAGAGGGAAGTCTGCGATGTGACGCCAACGTCTCCGTGCGTTTGAAAGGCGCCGAAGAGTATGGTACGAGAACCGAGATCAAGAACATGAACTCTTTCAAGAGCGTCGAGAAAGCTATCGAGTATGAGGCGCAGCGCCATATCGATGTGCTGGAGAGCGGCGGGAAGATTGTGCAGGAAACCCGCCTCTGGGATGCTGACAAGCAGGAGACCCGTTCCATGCGGGGCAAGGAGTTCGCACATGACTACCGCTACTTTCCCGACCCGGACCTTGTGCCTGTTCAGATTGACGATGCAATGCTCGAAAGTCTGAAGATCGAGCTGCCGGAGTTTCCTGAAGCCCGTGCCGAGCGATTCGTACGGGAATTCGGCATTCCCGGTTATGACGCAGGTGTACTGACTGCCGAACGGGAAGTGGCCGACTATTTCGAGGAGGTTGTACGTTGCTGTGGCGACGCAAAGGCGGCTTCGAACTGGGTTATGGGTGAGGTGTTGCGGACTCTCAAGGAAAATAATATTCCTGTTGCTCTGTTTTCTGTTTCACCGGAACGGCTTGGAGGACTTATTGGTTTGGTTGCAGGCGGAAAGATCAGTAATACCATTGCCAAACAGGTTTTTGAGCGTATGCTGGAGACGGGTGACGATGCTAAAGCTATTGTTGAAAAGGAAGGGCTGGCCCAGGTTTCGGATACAGCCGAGATTGAAAGAGTGGTTCAGGACATTCTCGAGGCCAATCCCGGACAGGTGGATCAGTACAGGAGTGGGAAAACCAGGATTTTCGGTTTTTTTGTGGGTCAGTGCATGAAAGCGATGAAAGGCAAGGCGAACCCTGTGGTTGTGAATGAGATCCTGAAACAGACGCTTGATGGGTAGGAGAGCGGGTGATTGTCAGGAGTTGCTGAACAGGCCGTAATCCTGTTTTTTTTCCGGTTCCGGCTGTTTTTCTTCGGAGGATCCGGGATTGATGACTTCGATTTTCTGCCGGGCATCCAGGAGTCTTTTTCTGCAGACATCTGCAATTTTAAGCCCCTCCTCGTAAAGTTTGATCGATTGATCGATGCCTGTATCGGGGTTTTCCATTTTTCCGGTTATCTCTTCGAGTCTTGCAATAAGCTCCTCTATGGTAGCTTTTTTTTTCTGGCTCATGTGATCAGGTGCGGTGCTGAGGGGTTGACGGTTTGTTTCTTCAGATAACATAGTTAAAGACGACCTAAATGACTAATGAATAGTTGCCGGTGAATAAGCTGAAGGGTGAAAAAGGAAATAAGGGATTTGTATGAAATTTGTTGACAGTGCAAAAATATATGTGAAGGCAGGTGACGGCGGAAACGGTTGTATGAGTTTCCGGAGGGAGAAATATATACCGAAAGGAGGGCCTGACGGTGGTGACGGGGGTCGAGGCGGTCATGTGTATCTCAGAGCGCACAGCCAGATGTCCACCCTGCTTGATTTCAGGTACAGGAAGCGTTACGAGGCGCAAAGGGGGGTTCACGGGCAGGGTGCAAAGAAAAACGGGAAGACGGGGAAAGATATCGTGATTCCCGTTCCCTGCGGCACTGTTGTCAGGGATGCTGAAAACGGCGCTCAGATTGCCGATCTTACCAAAAACGGAGAGGAACTGCTTGTAGCAAAGGGGGGCAAAGGCGGTAAAGGAAATCCTCATTTCGCATCGGCTACCCATCAGGCTCCCAGGTATGCCGAGCCCGGAGGCAAGGGAGAGGGTCTTGAGATCGAGCTCGAACTGAAACTGATTGCCGATGTGGGGCTTGTGGGGTTTCCCAATGCGGGAAAATCGACGTTGATTTCTGCAATGAGTGCGGCAAAACCTAAAATAGCCGATTATCCGTTTACGACTCTTGTGCCGAATCTCGGAATTGTCCAGTACAGGAACTACAACTCGTTTGTGATGGCGGATATTCCCGGAATCATTGAGGGGGCGGCTGAGGGCAAAGGACTGGGGCTCCGGTTTCTCAAGCATATTGAGCGGACTAAAGTCCTGGCTGTACTGGTTTCCGCCGAAGCTGAGGATATTGCCGCTGAATATGGGATGCTCCTGAAAGAGATGGAAAAGTTCGATCCCGAGATGCTGCGTAAACCGAGAGTGCTGTTGATTACAAAAATGGATGTCGTCCCTGAAAATTTCGGTTGTCCTGTAATGAGGGATGAGGTAGAGGTGCTGCAGGTTTCGAGCATAACAGGGCATGGGCTTGAAAAGTTGAAGGATGTGTTATGGGAAAAAATTGAGCTGTCGAGGAACGTTCCTCGGCAGTGTGAAACAAAGTCAGGGTAAAACGGAGCATGGCATCAGGGGGTATTACCATAAGGACGGCGCGTCTTGCCGATGCTGAAGCGATAGGAGATATAACGGCTCTTTATGCGGACAGGGGATTTATGCTGAAGCGGTCGCCTGAGAATATTATCGAGAATATTCGTAACTTTTTGGTTGCCGAGCACGACAGGAGGGTTATCGGGTCGTGTGCGATCTCCTTTTTTACGCTTCATCTTGCTGAAATACGTACCCTTGCTGTTATTGATTCATTTAAGCGGCGCGGGGTGGGCAGCATGCTTGTCGGGAAAGCTGAGGATGTTCTCAGGGAAGAGGGGGTTACAACAGCTTTTGTTCTCACGCTGAACCCTGTTTTTTTTCTCAGCCTGGGTTACCGGGAAGTGAGCAAGGAGATGTTTCCGCAGAAAATTTGGAGGGATTGTATAAACTGCCCTAAACTCATGGCTTGTGACGAGATCGCTATGATAAAAGAGCTTGGTGGCGAGATGGCTAGGTAGCTGAATGGCTTACACCGTTTATTCCATTCAGAGGAACCGGGTATCAAGCTATCAAGCTTTTTGCCTTTTGAATTTTTACTCTTGACTTTTTTAATACGTGATTATCCAGGAAGTTATCGTTAAAAACAAGGCGGGATTGCATACCCGTCCGGCTGCGGCGGTTGTCAAGCTCGCCTCGCGTTTCAAATCCGATTTTTTTATTGAAATGCGCGGATCCGAAGTAAACGCAAAGTCGATCATCGGAGTTATGAGCCTTGCTGCGCCGAAAGGCACGAAACTTATCCTGAAACTTGACGGTGAAGATGAAGAGGAAGCCGCAAAGCAGCTGATAGATTTTTTCGAGCAAGGTTTCGGAGAACAGTAAGTCCGGAGTCTTTTAAGCGTATAACAAAACCCTCATTGCCGACTTGCCTTGAGAACCCTGCGCATCGCATTTGTCAGCCCGTTTTTTCCGCTGAAAGGTGGAATTGCCCGTTTCAGTTCAACGCTGCTCGAGGTTTTGTGCAGGCAGGGACATGAAGTTGAGGCGATTTCCTTCAGACGGCTGTACCCGGCGATACTGTTTCGGGGCAAGGCGGTTTACGAACCGGGGACTTCCGGCAAGTCGGGGAGCGATGCTCTTCCGCTTCTTGACATGATCAACCCTTTGACCTGGATTTGCGTTGCCCGCCGTATCAGGCGTCGCAAACCCGATATCATACTCTGTGCATACTGGCTTGGATTATTTGCTCCACTGTACGCATTTTTCAGGGGTGTTTCCGGGAGGAAAATGATCGTGTTGATGCACAACTTTTCCTCGCATGAAAAGTTTCCCGGTGAAAAATTGCTCCGTAATCTTCTGATGGCATCGGCTGATGGTGTCATAACCCTTTCGGAGCATGTCGCCCGCCAGGTAGAGCAGTCTTACCCGGCGGTTCCGGTCACAACCTTGTTTCATCCGGTCTACAATCCTGAGGGTACAATGCCTCCGAAAAAGGACGCTCGCCGTATCCTGGGGCTTCAGCCTCAGGGGCCGGTACTGCTGTTTTTCGGTTATGTCAGGGAGTACAAGGGTCTTGATATCCTCATAGATGCCATGCCGGAAATCATCTGCCGTTACCCGGGGGCACGGCTGTTGATTGCCGGAGAGTTCTACTATGGCGAGAAGAAGCTCCGTGAGCGTATCGGCAGTCTCGGGATAGGAGGGCAGGTAAAGATATATGCGGAGTTTGTTTCAAACGAACGCATGCTTCTGTTTTTCTCTGCGGCTGATGTTGTTGTATTGCCGTACAGGGAGGCCTCACAGTCGGGAGTCGTACAGCAGGCTTATGGTTTCGGGCGTCCTGTTGTGGTTTCCGACAGGGGAGGGTTGCCTGAGGCCGTTCGGGAAGGGGAGACGGGTATGGTCGTCAGGTCTCTCGAACCTCGGGCTTTTGCGGAGGCGGTATGTGATTTTTTCAGGAGCAGGGAAAAAATTCCCTACGAGGAAAAGGTAAAGCAACATGCGGGGAAGCTTTCTTGGGAGGTTTTTGCAGAAAGACTCGCGGTTTTCGCCGGGAGGGTGGTCGAGTGAGCGGTAAGGGGGAGGCAATATACGTGATCGTGGTGAACTGGAACAATGCCGAAGATACCATTCGGTGTCTTGATTCTCTTGCCTCGGTAAGTTTCCCTGGACTGCGGGTCATGGTTGTCGATAACGGTTCAACCGACAGGTCGGTTGAGCGCATCCGGCAGCGTTTTTCTCAATATGACATTCTCGAGCTGAACAGTAACCGGGGATTCGGCGGCGGCTGTAATGCAGGGTATGAACGAGCCCGGAAGGACGGCGCCGCTTATGTGGTGTTTCTCAATAACGACACGATTGTCGCCCCGGATTTTCTCAATCCGCTTATTGCTCCCTTGCGGGAGAGGAAAGACGTTGCAATAGCTGTTCCCCGTATCTATTTCATGACCCGGCCTGGCCGGATCTGGTATGCCGGCGGCGAGGTGAACCTTCAGACAGGATGGATCGCTCACCGGGGGATCCGTGAACGGGACGGCGAACGTTTCGAACGGCCCTTTGATACAGGTTACGCCTCGGGCTGCTGTCTTGCCATGCGTACAAGCGATTTCAGGGACGCGGGGGGATTTGATCCTGCGTTTCCGCTGTACGGGGAGGATGTCGATCTGTCGTTGAGGATTAGGAAAGCAGGGAAAAAAATTCTCTATGTCCCGGCCTCGAAGGTATGGCATCGGGTGAGCGCTTCAGGGGGAGGTGAACTCGACTTGTCGAAGCTCTGGAGAAAGAACCTGGCGATGCTGAGACTGCTGCTTAAATACCATGCCTGGACGGGTATAATCATATATATCCTGCTTGCACCGGTAAGGTTTGTTCGGGGATTGGCTGCTGTTCGTAGTTTCAGGCAGCGTGAACCGGAGGAACGGCAATGAAACAGCAGGTAACCATAGCCAGGGAAGCAGGGTTTTCTTTCGCGGGGTTTGTTGCCGGGCAGGGCATACGTTTTTTCTTCAACCTCGTGGTTGCCAAGCTGATGGGGGCGGAGTATCTGGGGGTCTATGCGCTTTCGCTCGCGGTTCTCCAGGTTGCCGAGGTGCTTGCTGTAAGCGGTCTTGATCTCGGAGTTCTTCGGTTTGTCAATATGCAGGAGGCCCGTTCCCGTAAACGATCCGAACTGGTTGCTTCGGCTCTGAAAGTTTCCCTGCTCTACTCGTTGCCGGTTACCTTCGTTCTGTTGATTTTCTCGGGTTTTCTTGCAGATGTGCTCAACGGCGGAAACCTGTTGTACCTTACGCTGGTCTGTTATGCGTGTTCGGTGCCGTTTCATGTGCTTGTCGCGGTCGGTGGGCATGCCGTTCAGGCGTACGGAAAGCTGCGGCCCAAGATTATTGCCGGGCAGATACTTGTCCCCGGGGGGATGTTGTTGCTTACAGTCCTGATCAGTTTGTTTGTCGGAGATGCACCGGCACTGCTTTTTTCCCTGCCTTTGTCGGCGTTTGCCGGGTTTGCCTGGTTGTGGATACAGCTTCGCCGTATTACCGGGATTTCTGCAGAGGAACTGCTGCATGCCGGGGCCGACAAAGAGATGCTGCGGTACGCTCGTCCCCTGATGTTTGTGGCTCTGGCGGGTATGGTAAGCCACTGGCTGGATATCCTGATGCTTGGATGGTATACCGGTCCTGAAACCGTAGGGCTGTATCAGCCTGCGGCCAGAACAGCGGGTCTGATGCGGTCGGTTTTACTGGCGTTTGCCGGGATAGCAGCCCCATTGTTTGCCGGAATGCATAGCCGGGGTGAAATGAGGGAACTGGAAAAACTCTTCAAAGTTGTAAGCCGGTGGGTGGTAATGGTGTCGATGCCTCTTGCCGTTCTCTTGCTGGTGATGCCCGAAACCGTACTGCTGCTGTTTGGAGATGCTTTCGTCGTTGCTGAACCGGTACTGGTTATTCTTGTTTTTGCTGTTTTGGTGCAGTCCGGTTTCGGGCTGTATGATACCGTGCTGCAGATGGCCGGTTATTCGAGGGTATGTTTTGTGAACAACCTTGCCGGGCTTGCGGTGCATATTGTGCTCAACATGCTGCTCATCCCTGAATTCGGCATGAACGGTGCTGCAATGGCGCTTGCTGCGGTGTATTGCCTGCTTGCCGCAGTCAGGGTTGTCGAGGTACGGACGCTTCTGGGTATCCATGCATTCAGCATCCCGCTTTTCAAGCCGCTTGCGGCAGGCGTGATATCGGGTATTGTCCTTGCTGCAGCGAGCCCTGTTTTTGAGATGCTCCAGGCGCCGCTGTCCCTTGCCGGCGGCGCATTGCTTGTTTTTGCTGTGTATTTACTGTTTATCAGGGTAATGCAGTTGGAACAGGAAGAGCTGGACGTTATTTTGGAGCTGTTTGCTTTTGTTAAAAAATAGTTATTTCTCTGTAACGTCCGGGAAAAATCGTGAGCGGGTCAGTAAAAAACTCAATACCGTCGTTTCTTCTTTCACTGCTTGGATATCTGTTGCTTGCTGCGGGGATCTTTTTCCCTGTTGTTTTTCAGGGCGAGGTTCCGGCTTCTCCCGATAGTATCAGTCCCATGGCGACATCCATTGCCCTCGATGCAGTGTACCAGGAAGCCGGCCGTTATCCGTTGTGGCAGCCCTGGTCTTTCTCGGGAATGCCGACGGTCGAGGCGTTTACCTACCTGAACGGCCTCTACTATCCGGGGGTTTTGCTCGGTTTGTTTCAGGTGAACGGTTTGTCGCTGCAGCTGCTTCATTTCGTGTTTGCCGGTTTGGGCGGATTTGTGCTGCTGCGTTATTTCAAGCTGCATGATATGGCCGCATTTCTGGGAGGTGCGGCATTTATGATGACCCCTTACATGGTCACGATGTTTGTGTATGGACACGGGAGCCAGCTGATGACCGCCGCCTATATGCCCTGGGTGTTGTGGGCGGCGCTCCGGCTTCTGGACAATATGCGTCCTTCGGACATGGGGATTCTTGCTCTTCTGACCGGGTTTCAGCTGCAGCGGGGGCATGTTCAGATCGCTTACTATACCTGGCTGCTCGTGTTTCTGCTGATTGTGCTCAAACTGGCTACAGGTGCTTCGGGAGCGGAAAAATTTAAAAAATCCGCGATGATTTTCGTTGCGCTCTGCATCGCGGTTATCATGTCCGCCGCTCTGTACCTCCCTGTTTTCGAATATACTCCCTTTTCAGTGAGGGGTGCGGGGAGCGGAGGAGGGGCGGCTTATGAGTACGCTACGATGTGGTCGATGCATCCCACAGAGTTCATGACCTACCTGCTTCCGGGCGCCGCAGGTTTCGGAGGCATTGCCTACTGGGGAAAGATGCCTTTTACCGATTATCCGAACTATGCCGGGTTTGTGGTGCTTTGCCTTGCGGTTATAGGATTCATTTCGCAGCGGAAACTGGGATTTGTCCGGTTTCTTGCCGGAGGGACGGTGTTGATGGTTTTTCTTGCTTTTGGAAAGTATTTCAGCCCGGTGTATGATCTCTTTTATCATTTTGTGCCGTTTTTCAGCCGTTTCAGAGTTCCGTCGATGGCCCTCATCGCGGTATCTCTGAATCTCGCGATGCTTGCCGGGTTTGGTTTGCATACGGTTATGCGGGAGGTCAAGAGTGAGAGCGCGCGCCTGCTGAAATGGGGTGCGTTACTCCTTGCTCTCGGCACACTGCTGTTTTTGTTTGCCGAAGAACCCGTCGAAACGTTTATCCGTTCTTTTTTTCCGATACCCCCTGTCGACAGTCCCGAGCTTGCCGTTATGATTGACCAGGTGCGCTGGAATCTCTGGAAAAGCAGTTTTTTTTCCATGGTGTGTTTCGGGGGACTTTTTGCAGCCGTAGTGTGGCTCCGCTCGAAAAAAGTCACCGGAATGGTCTTTACGGGATCATTGCTGACACTGCTTGCTCTTTCCGACCTGTTTCTTGTTGATCGTCAAATTGTTTCTCCTTCGACCGATTCGTTCCGGTCTTCACAGCTGGTTCCCGGGCATTACCTCGAAAAAGCGTTCGCAGAGGACGGGGTCACCGGTTTTTTACGTGCCGAGTCCGGCATGTTCAGGATTTATCCGGCGGGATCGCTTTTTCCAGAGAACAAGTTTTCGGTGTTCGGCATCGAGTCTGCAGGAGGCTATCATCCGGCTAAACTCAAGGTATACGACGAGGCGCTCAGGGTTTCGAAAAACCTTGCCAATATAGACCTTTTGAGAATGCTGAATGTCCGGTATGTCCTCAGTACGACGCCTGTCGATCATCCGCTGCTTGACGCTGTTTATGATGGGGAACTCCGTTTGACAAGAGGATCTTTCGACACAAGGGTATACCGGTTGTCCGATTCAATGCCGCGTGCTTGGTTTGTCCGTGAGGGGATTTCTGTAGGGCAGGGTGACGATGTGTATGGGAGATTGCTCGATGGCGGGATCGATATAGCAACACAGGCTCTGGTGGAGGATGCACCCTGGAAGGGCAGCAAACAGTTTGGCAGGGCAAATGTTTCCTCAATCGAGGTGATGCCTGAGAACATTGTGCTTTCGGTAAATGCCGAAGAAGAGGCGTTTCTTGTGCTGAGCGAGGTGTATTATCCTTTGCGCTGGAAGGTGAAGATCGATGGCGGTGAGCAGCAGATGTTCAGGACGAACGGCCTGCTGAGAGGGGTTCCGGTACCGGAGGGAGAGCATGAGGTCGTCTTTTCTTTCGACAGAGGAGGCTTTGAAAACGGAAGGAAGCTTTCTTTTGCAGGTTTTGCGGTGGCATTGCTGCTTGCGGGCACCGGCTTG
>JAKSDC010000026.1 GCA_022360275.1 Chlorobiales bacterium | reverse complement strand
GTGAGAGGCCCAAATTGTCCCGCACGAGGTCGTCGCCTCAACGTTGTTCCAAGGGCTATTCCCGCCGAATCGCTGCTCATACAGCCGTTTGTCAGCAGTTGTTCAGTCGCTCATAGGCAAACATTTCTTTGTTCTTCATCACCGTCCAGGCGATCACCAGCAGTTTCGCAGCCGGTTTGACCCGGAGAATTCCCGTAATTCCTCTTTCCCGTTCACGTCCCTGCAGCTTTCTTGCAAACCAGCATCGGAAAAAGGTATTGCGTGATCCGGCAACCAGTGCAGCCTGACAAAGCGCATAGCGCAGTTCAGTGTTACCTCTCTTGGAGATGATCGGTGTAGCCTTCAAAGCAGGTCTCCCACTGCGAGAAGCACTCAAATCAAGACCGGCAAGTTTGATGACCTGTTTTGCCGTAGCAAACCGATAAGGATTACCCAGAGCACCAAGAATGGTTGCTGAAATCGCAGGGCCAATACCCGGGATGCTCAACAGACAAGGATACTCTTCAAATCCTGCACACAATGCAGCAATCTGTTCGTCGAGCTCTTGAGCGATCTGGCGCAAATGGAGCAACTGATCGATGAGTACCTTGCCTTCGTAGAGAGGTGCGTTCCCGGCCTGACAACCGATAGACATTCGGGCACATTGCCAGATACGGTAAAGATGCTCTTCCTGTCGTTTCCCTTTGTACACGGTGGTAACGTTTTCAAAGAACGACGCAAAATCCAATGCGGCGATCTGCTCGGGAGAGCAGCAGGCACCGATCACAGCTAACGTATCCTGCTGGCAGGCAATCATAAACTGATCCAGTTCAGGAAAGAACTGTGCCAGCAGATTGTTCCTGATACGAGTCTTGACACGGTGCTCCTCCTTTTTGAGGGTATGCTTTACATGGAGCAGTTCCCGAAGCTCACGAATAGCAGGAGAAGGAAACTCATAGAACTGACATTTGCCCTGAGCGATCAGGTCGGCAATATTGGCTGCATCCTTACGGTCATGCTTGTCCCAGCGACCATCGAGCAGTTCACGATTCTGTTTGACGGCAACACCGGATACCTGCACCACCTGTAAACCCTCTCGTACAAGATAGTCTGCCAATGGTTTGTGATAGTTCGCGGTAGGCTCTACGCCGATAACAACCTGCTGCAGCTGTTGCTGCAAACGTACGGTTTCTGTTTTGGAGAGCAAGAGTTCAAAACCCTCTCTGCTGTTGGGAAAGGTGAACTGCTTGCACAACGTTTTTCCTGTGGCAGTGCCGAAGAATGCATGATGCTTTTCCTTGGCAATGTCGATACCCACGATCAGATGCCTTTCAGAGCCCCTTATACCGGTTCGCAAGCTCCGGTATGTGGCCAGTCTTTCAGCTTCCGTTTGCATGACATCCTCCTTTCTGATATGGTTAGCAAGCCCTGTCGTCTTACTGAAAAAACATCAGGATGTCATTGATAAATTTGCAGGTACTTCAGAGAGAGCCCCCTCCGCTTTCCGCAACTATTATATAACGTTGTTCAATAGCGACAAAAGCTCTTCGCCTATCGAAAATCAACATGCCCCCGTATTAATCTCAATAATCGAATTACATCCTAAACCAGGAAAATCTTATTTTTGAATCAAACCACCTTTTCTCAAGATACGCAATACTCAGATTTTACAAGCCTCTCGCTATTTTGCAACCAGCATCTCCTCAGCTCCTTTCTGAAACCGATATTTCGCCTTGTGAAACGATACATCCAGCCCATCGTTTTTCAGTTCCGAAACGATGGGATCGAGATAAGGAGAACGCTTCCCTTCGAGAGTGACAAGAGGGTATACCCGCACCTCATCCGCAACACGGCATAACTCTTTCATGGAAAGGATGTGCTCTTCGAGGTTGACGTGCTCACTGTAAAGAAAGAGATAATGGGAGCAGAGGGCAAGGTCGAAGGTGTTGTCCTCGAAAAGGAGTTCGGGTAATGAGGCATCAACATATCTGCCCGCTTGTTTTCCCTCTTCGTAATCATCGAAAAACAGCTCCATCGCCTCCATCCTGACATGACCGAGATGCTCGACATCCCGGATGGACTCCCAGACATAATCGCCGTGATTTTTTGAAACTTCCGTCATGATCTCGGGATGGACTTCACGCACCCGAGAGCGGATCTGTTCGACGGTAAACCGGTAGACGGGGTCTGCCGAAACGACGCTTCCACCGGCTTTCGTCAGGACGGCATTGAATGAAGCAGGACCGTCACCGCATCCAAGAATTTTTTTTTGCAGATCGGCATCGGTAAGCAGGAACATGTCACGGTATTCCTCAAACGACCGCCCCCATGGCACGATATCTTGTAACTGCACGATGATTCATTTTGGCAAAGGAAAACAACTATACCGTTTCCCACGGATTGAGAATATCAACATCGCCGGCTTTCATATCCCTGACATTTCTGGTCACCACAACGAGATCATATACTTTTGCGGTAGCCGCAATAAGCATATCTACAACGGACAAAGGTCGACCGTTTTTTTCCGCTTCCCCAAGCATATTTCCCCACATCAGGGCAACCTCATCAGTAATTGGAACGATTCTTTCCGCAAACCTGACTTCAAGCTCGTCCTTCAACCACGACGTCAAAAGCTCTTTCTTCTTGCTTGATGAAAGTTTTGTAATGCCTTTCTGAATCTCTCCGAGAGTAATAACACTCAAATACAAATCAAATTCGTTCTGGTTATCAACCCATTGTACCAGCGACTTATCGGGAGACTTGCGAACCAGTTCGGAAATGACGCATGTATCGAGCAGATAACTCACAACTCAATCTCCCTGCCGGAATCCTTGTTCCTTTCCAAGTCAATATCAAGACCTCTAAGGGGAGATTTGTGAAAAAACTCCGTCAGAGGCTTTTGAGTTTCCATAAGCTTTTTATAATCCCGCATAGAAAGCAGAACTGCTTCCGGCCTACCGTGCCGCGTAATGGCTTGGGGCCCTTTTTCAAGCGCTTTTCTGATCAGCTCACTGAAATGATTTTTAGCCTTCTGTATCTGCCAGCTTTCCATGATAGTCACACAACCGTTTAAATTCTGTCCAGTATAGACAGAAATATATCAATTCAACCTGCCATTAAAAAAATCATCCCTTCTCCAATCACTACACCCTG
>JAKSDC010000039.1 GCA_022360275.1 Chlorobiales bacterium | reverse complement strand
CTTGAACTGCTCTTTGAATTTGGGTTTGTCGATTTTATCCCCGAGTCCGGGGGTCTCACGATGAAAGAGGACTTTGTAGCCGAGGATTTTCTGGTCGGGCGAAACTCCGAGCAGGATTTCAATAAGTCCGCTATAGCCTTCTTCTGTTGACGTCTCAACAGCAATGCCTTCAAGCGTGTTTTCCTGGTTATACGCTTCGTAAAAGGTGGTTTGCTCGGTTGTAACCGTGTTCAGGCTGTCAAAGGTAAACGGAAAAATCTGTTCGATTGCTTTTCGTTTCATTTGTTCCTTGGCAACTGCTATCGGTTCGCGTGTGAGGTCCTCCACGACAGCAAGCAGTGTGGCGCTCAGTATGCCGACAATAGTAAGGATAATTATTGGTCTCATGGTGTTTCCGGCTCCTTTTTATTTTCGGCTTTTCTGTCGTTAAGATCCCAGCGGTCTATGAGCGGGACGAAAGAGTTCATGATAAGGATTGCGAATGAAATTCCTTCAGGGTACCCTCCCCAGAGGCGGATGACGGCCGTCAGAAGTCCGCATCCAAGCCCGAAAAGCAACTGGCCTCGAATGGAAAGCGGAGAAGTTACCATATCGGTTGCCATGAAGAATGCCCCGAGAACCAATCCGCCTGTGACCATATGGAAGGCCGGTGAGGCATAGGTCCCCGGATCGATCAGGTGAAAAAGGCCGGTAAACAGAAAGACGGAGCCCATAATGGTAAGAGGTATGTACATCGTGATGTACTTCTTGTACCATAACCATGCGGCGCCTGCAAGCAGGGCGAGGGCTGACGTTTCGCCAAGGCTGCCGGTCATCGTGCCGTAAAAGCCGTCCATCAGTGAAAGTGAAGCGAGCGCGGCTTGAACACCATCCGTCTTGAGAATGCCGAGAGGCGAGGCTCCGGTCTCCATATCTACCATCATGTCAAAAGAAAAAGGAGCAGGCATCGGCCAGCTTGTCATAGCTGCCGGGAATGAGATAAGCAAAAACACCCTGGCGACAAGCGCAGGGTTGAAGACGTTGTAGCCAAGACCTCCGAAAACATGTTTTGTGGCCACAATGGCAATAAATGCCCCAGTCACTACCATCCAGAGCGGCAGATTTGCCGGCACGTTCAATGCAAGAAGCAGGCCCGTAACCAGTGCACTGCCGTCAAGACAGGAGTTCGGTTTGTTTCTTGCTTTATCCATAAGCCATTCGAAAGCTATACAACTGAGAATGGATACTACCGTCAGTACAAGAGCTCTCATGCCGAAAAGATAAACCGACATGACGGTTGCCGGTGCAAGGGCAAGGGCGACATTGTACATTACCGATTCGATGGAGTCCTTCGACCTGACGAATGGCGCATTTGAGACTTTAAGGTTAACCGATTCCATAAAGATAATACTGATCTTTTAAGCTGATTTGCGTTTTTGGCGGTTGTTGACGAGTGCCTTTGCATATTTTATCCAGTGCACAAGTTCGCGTTTGGATGGGCAGACATAGGTGCAACTGCCGCACTCAGTGCAGTTTGCAAGACCCAGAAGCTGGATTTCATCGAAATCCCTGATTTGAGCGACATTTGCAAGCAGCCACGGCGCGAGTCCCTGCGGACAGACATCAACACATTTGCCGCACCTGATACAGGTTCTTTCATGTGCTTTTTCAATACCGGTGTTATTGATGAACAGGATGCCGGACGTGGTTTTAACAATCGGTACGTCAAGAGTAAACAACGCCTTGCCCATCATCGGGCCGCCCGAGATAATCTGGTTGGTGCGTTCTTTCAAGTCTCCGCAAAACCGGGCAATGTCTCTAAAGCTTGTGCCGATGACCGCGCGGATGTTTTTTGGTTGCCCTATTTCCAGACCGGAAACCGTTACGATCCGGTCTATAAGCGGCCTGTTTTTACAAACAGCTTCGTAAATGGCGACCGCCGTTCCGATATTCTGTACAAGACATCCTTTGTCGAAAGGCAGTTCGCCTTGCTCGATGGTTCTTCCGGTGATCGCGTTAATGAGCTGTTTCTCGGCACCTTGAGGATATTTGGTTTTCAAGGATATGACCTCGATGCCCTTGGGTGAAGCAATGCGGGAGATTGTTTCTATCGCGTCTTTTTTATTGGATTCGATGCCGATATACGCCTTGGCATGTCCCCCGAACAGCGATGCGATGATTTCCAGTCCTTCCACGACTTCTTCCGGAGATTCCAGCATGAGACGGTGGTCTGCGGTCAGAAACGGTTCGCATTCGGCACCATTCAGAATGATGGTGTCGATCTGTTTGTCAGGGGGAGGAGAAAGCTTGACGTTGGTCGGGAACCCTGCACCGCCCATGCCGACAATTCCCGCATCGTTTATTTTGCCAATGATTTCCTCTTTTGAAAAGCCGTGCCAGTCTGCCGGATCGGTATTGAGGCCTTCCGCCCACTCATCGTTCCCGTCGGCGGTAATGAAAACCGTCATTGCATATTGTCCGCTCGGATGAGGGTAGGGCTTGACGGCTTTAACCTTGCCACTGGTGCTTGCATGAACATTTGCGGAAATAAAACCATCCGCCGCGCCGATTAGCTCTCCTTTTTTTACTTCGCTGCCGACCTTCACCAGAGGTTTGGCAGGTTTACCGAGATGCTGGTTCAAGGATATAGCCAGTTCTGCCGGTACAGGCATCTCTTCTATAGGGATATTTTCAGTGAACTTGCTTTCAGGAGGATGAATGCCTCCCGTTTTAAATGTCTTCATTTATGAGGCTTTTTTTTGTTTCGCGTCATGAAAGTCCTGTTCCAGAATGATGCAGTTGACCTTGGTCGGGCAAACCTCGATACATTTGCCACAGGCTGTACATTTTTCCTGAATGATTCTTGCAAGAAAGCTCTCGATGACAATTGCGTCGTCGTCACAAACCTTGACGCACTTCTGGCAGGCGATACAGCCGGCATCACAGGCTTTTTTGGTGGCAGCGCCCTTGTCATGCGAATTACAGGCGATATAGTAGCGTTCCGCTTTCTTTTCCTGCATGACAAGTACACCGGTAGGACAGGCCGGAATGCAAGCGCCGCAACCGGTGCACAAATCCTTGTCGATGACGATCAGGCCGTTTTCAAGGCGCATTGCACCGAAGTCGCAGAAAGCGATACATGAGCCAAGACCGATACAGGAGTAACGGCATTGTTTTGGGCCCACAAAAGTCTGGGTTGCAGCCCAGCAATCCTGGATGCCGAAATATTCCGCTGTTTCCTTGGCGGTATCGTTATCGCCCTGACAGAGCACGACTGCGGTAATCGGTTTTGGTTCGGCCATGGCGATTCCAAGCGTGGTGCCGAGTTTCGCCGCAAGATCGGCTCCGCCGACAGGACAGGACATCGATGAATCCTTCGTTTCAACAAGAATCTCGGCAAACTGTCCGCAGCTGGGGTATCCGCAGGCGCCGCAGTTGACTCCTGGAAGGATATCGTTGATGATGACGACCATGGGATCTTCTTCGACGTGAAATTTTTTCGACACATAGAAAATTATAAGGCCAAGTGCAAGTGCGACGGAGCCCAGACTTGTAACTGCCGGTATGAATGCTTCACTAATCATGCGTTGTTATTTAATTCCTGTGATATAGTAGTACGTTTTGTTCTTCAGTGAAAACCGGAGAACGATATAGGTTATGACGAGAACCGCCGCTCCGAAAAGAAACGATTGCCAAAGCTCCATGTTCAGGGCGCTGGCTAGCCCAAGCGCAATCATGAACAGCAGCAACGGTCCCATAAAAAGCAGCAGCGCAGCCTTGATTTCGGCATGTTCTTTCAGATTGCATTCAACCATATCGCCGGGCTTTGCCTCGATTTTGTTTTGTGCAAGAACCGTCTCCGGTTTCGTTGACGGTTTTTGACCCATGCTGCAAGCGCCACAGTGTACATTCTCATGTGACGCTTCCGTGCAGACTATCTCGATTTCAGCTTTTCCCTTATATGTTTTCAACACTTTAGCATACATAAGGCATGATCCTCTCCTGTCCTAACCTCAAGTCAGGTATATGTTATTACGTCGTAATAACCTCTCTTATACAACGGTATGTCCGGTAGCTGGTAACAGTGAAATGTGAGATGTACCGTGTCGCCCTGAACCCTGTTTTTTACCTGTGGTCCAGGCGCAAAACGACGTCAAATTTAACAATAATCACCGATTTTAACAAACCCGGAATAACGGTGTCACTATTCTCAAAGCCTGTTTCGGGCAAAGATGATATCGACACTTTTTTTGAGCTTGCTCAGAATGCTTTCGGGTGAGAAGAGTTTTTCTATTTCTTCAGGCGATACATGTGCAAGTATATCCTGATCCTGCAGAACATACTCTTTCAACTGAACCTTGTTCTCCCAGCTTTTCATGGCATTGCGCTGCACAAGCTTGTAGGCTTCCTCTCTGGTCATGCCCTTGCCGGTAAGCGCCAGCAGCAATGTTTGGGAAAGAGTAAGACCGTAGGAGGTCTTGAAGTTTTCCTCCATCCTGTCCGGATAGACCAGCAGGTTTTTCAGGGTATCGGTAAAGGTACGAAGCATATAGCAGAGGGCTATGGTAGAATCCGGCATAATAACCCTTTCCACCGATGAGTGTGAAATGTCCCTCTCGTGCCAGAGTGCCACATTTTCCATAGCGGCAATGGAGTTCGAACGGACAATCCTTGCAAGCCCGGTCAGTCGTTCGAAGGTAATGGGGTTGCGCTTGTGCGGCATTGCCGAGCTGCCTTTTTGGCCTTTGCTGAAAAACTCCTCTGTTTCCCTGACCTCTGTTCGCTGCAGGTGACGAAACTCGACGGAAAACTTTTCAATCGACGACGCTATGATGGCAAGCGTGGTGAGAAATTCGGCATGCCGGTCGCGTTGTAGTATCTGGGTTGAAATCGGCGAGGGTTTCAGGCCGAGTTTTTTGCAGACAGCGGCTTCTATGTCGGGCGAGAGGTGCTGATAGGTGCCGACAGCACCGGAAATTTTCCCTACGGAAACCGTCTCGACAGCCCTTTTCAGCCTTTCGAGGTTACGGAGCATTTCCTGATGCCAGAGCAAGAGCTTCAGGCCGAAGGTTGTCGGTTCGGCGTGAATGCCGTGAGTTCTTCCCATTTCCAGGGTATATTTGAACTCTACGGCTTTTTCTGCAAGCACTTCGATAAGATTTTCAAGATCTTTGAGAAGAATCCTGCCGGCATCGCGCATCTGCATGGCGAGACAGGTGTCGCCAACGTCGGAAGATGTCAGTCCCTCGTGAATATAACGTGACTGAGGTCCTACGTACTGGTTGACGTTGGTGAGAAACGCTATGACGTCGTGCTTGGTTTCTTTTTCTATTTCAAGGATTTCATCGACGTTGAATCTTGCTTTTTCTTTTATTGTATCAAGAGCTTCCTGTGGAACGACTCCTGCCTCAGCGCGAGCTTCGACAGCCGCTATTTCCAGTTGCAGCCATCTTTCGAACTTTGCTTCGTCTGTCCAGACGGCCTGCATGTCCTTGGGTGAGTAACGTGGTATCACTTTATTTTGGTTTGTTGGATCAGATCGATCGGTCTTGATTTTTGAAAAACACCAATATATCATTTAGTTCGGACATCAGGCTTGTAAGCTATGAATTCTGCATCTCCCGATATGTTTTTTTTATGTAGTCGAGGGCAGCTTCGCGGTCATAAGGTATTTTGCCTTCTATGACGGCGGCTTCCATTTTCTTCTTTATGATGCCCACCAGCCTTCCTTCGGAAAGTCCCAGGGCTTCCATGATGTCGCAGCCATCGATAGGAGGTCTCCATTTTGCAAGAAGGTCCTTTTCGGCCACTTCCGTGATTTTTTTCTCGACAATATTGAAATTGTTCATGATTTTCCTGACTTTGCCCGGGTTCTTGCTGGTTACATCCGCTCTGCAAAGCGTCATCAGGTCTTCAAGATCCTCACCGGCTTCATACATCAACCTTCTTACCGCCGAATCGGTGATTTCCCTCTTTGACAACGGGATCGGGCGATGGTGCAAGCGTATCATTTTCTGTACATAGGGAAGCGGTTCGAGCGGCCAGCGCATGGAATGGAATATTTTCCTGGAGAGCTTGGTGCCGACAGCTTCATGTCCGTGGAAAACCCAGCCGGATGACCTTGTGAAACGTTTTGTCAAAGGCTTTGCAATATCGTGCAGAAGAGCGGCGATTCTCAGCCAGAGATTGTCGCTGTTCTCGGATAGCTTGTCGACAACCTGAAAGGTATGGAGCAAAGTGTCTTTATGACCGAGACCGTCAACCTGTTCTATACCGGCCATAGCGGTAAGTTCCGGGAAGATTTCGTGCAGGATGCCGGTTTCGTAAAGAATCATAAGGCCGATTGACGGCTTTGGGCTGCCCATGATTTTCAGGAACTCCTGGCTTATACGCTCTTTCGAAACAATCGTGATTCTCCCTGCCATTGCGGTCATCGCTCTTATTACCGGTCTGTCAAGCTGAAAGTCGAGCTGGCTTGAAAACCTTGCGGCTCTCATCATGCGCAGAGGGTCGTCCGAAAAGGTTTTTTCCGATTCAAGAGGGGTTCGCAACAGCTTATGCCGAAGATCGTTATGGCCGTTGAACAGATCGACAAGGCAGTTGCGATCATTCTTGTTCAGCGGTACGGCAAGAGCGTTGATAGTAAAGTCCCGCCTTGACAGATCGTCTTCGAGAGATCCGATTTCCGTGATCGGTTTTCGTGAATCAGGGTTATAGCTTTCCTTGCGGGCACCTACTATTTCAAGCAGTATTGTTCCGGTTCGAGGCGCTTCAAGCTCAAGACGAGCCGTCCGAAATCTTTCAAATACAACAAAATTTTTTCCGTTGAGCTCTTTTGCAATCAGTCTCGCAAACGGCACAGGCTCGCCGATAACCATGATGTCGATGTCGCTGCTTGTTTTATGCATCAGAACATCTCTTACATAGCCTCCCACAAGATAGCAAGGAGTGTTCATCCGGTCGGCGATGTCACCTATCCGGTAGAGAATATCGGGAAGCGCATGGTGTGGCAGTGTTTCCTTGCAGGACATATATGTAAGAGGGTTCTCTACGAGTGTTTTTCTTTCCCGTTCCCGCTATTCTGCTGCTTGCGGGCCGGTCTGGTTTTCGGGCTTTGATTCCAAGGCTTCTATCTTGTATTTGAACAACCCTATGGATATCAGGGTTCCGGCAAGCATGAGCAGGCCTGCTACGATGAAGGGCGTTGACGGAAACAACCCGTAAAAAATGCTTCCGCTGAAAGGGCCCAGTATCCTGGCGAGGGAGTTGATCGATTGTCCATAGCCCATGATCTGTCCCTGTTTTTGCGTATAGCTGTAAAGGGATATCATTGAGATATTGATCGGGTTTACCAGACTGGTTCCGACAGCGAAAAAAAGAAGGATTCCCAGACCGAGTGTAAAAAGGGTTGTTGATGGGATGAATGGAACAAAAAACACGCCGACGAATGTAATGACGTGTCCCCAGAGAAAAAGCTTGTGCTCCCCAAATCGCTTGTTCAGTTTGCCGATCATACCCCCCTGGACAATAACCGATATAAAGCCTACGTAAGCAAAAAGGTAGCCGATCTCCTGATCACTTGCATAGAAGTACTCTTTCCATAAAAGAATAGCGGCTATCTGCATGTTAACGACTCCAAACGTAAAGATAAAGTTCGCGCTCATAAGCAGGGCTATTGGAGGATAACTGAATGCGGTTCTGACCCCATCGAAGTAAGCGGCGGATTTTTCTTTTACAGACAAGAGCAGGGGCTGTCCGGTGCGCTGCATCAACCCGCCGAGGAACTGCGATATTTTTTTTGCCTCTTTGTTTGATTCGGAGAGGAAGAAAACGGCAAGGATGAAATCGATGCCAATCAGCGCCGAAGCGACGTAGCCCACCATTTCTATGCCGAAATTGGTCTTGAGAAAACCGCCGATCAGCGGTCCGATGATGAATCCGATGCCGAATGCAGCGCCCAGCATGCCCATGGCTTTCGACCTGCTCTCGCTGTCGGTAACGTCGGTTATATATGCCTGTGCAGCTGCAATGTTGGCAGATCCAATACCTGAGAGAGCCCGGGCAAGGATCAGGAGCGGGATGGTTGTTGCGTGAGCGAAAAACAGATAGGAGACCGAGGCCATGAAAATGCTGACCAGCATAACCGGTCTTCGTCCTATGAAATCGCTGAGTCTTCCCCAGACAGGGGAAAAAAGAAACTGCATACTGGAATATACAGCAGCGATGAACCCGATCATGAATGGGCTTGCCCCAAGGTCTTTGGCGTATGTTGGTAAAAGAGGCAGGACAATGCCGAACCCGATCAGGTCAAGCAGCACGGTCAGAAACAATATCGCCAAAGGTGATTTTTTCATGCAGGAAGGCTGTTTTATGGTAGTAAAGCCGAAAAGATAAAGAAATGACCGCTTTTTTCCTCTTTCGACCTTGTTCGTTATACCTAATGGCCGGACAGCTTGGTGTAACAGGTCAACAACCTTTCAGGTTTTCGACTTGTCATTGCTCATCCCAGGCTTCTTCAATAATGCGTCTGAGCTGTTCTATGCCTTCAAGAACGCGAGGGCCGGGACGAAGAAAAATGTTGTTATCGAAATCGTCGTAAATCCGACCGTTTTTCACGGCGGCTGTATGTTCCCAACCGGGTCTGGAAGCTACTTTTGCAGCGACATCACTCTCTCTGGCCATATACATGCAGGCGATGATGTCCGGGTTCTGTCTGATGACCCATTCGGGTGAAACCTCGAAATATTCCTTTTCAACAGCATCGCCGATATTCCGACCTCCCGCATAGCTTATAAGAGCGGAAACATAGCTGTCTTTTCCTCCGGTCCAAAGAGGGTCATCCCATATTTCAAGATATACCCTCGGGGGGAAAGCGGGGGTATCGGTCCGGTTCCTGAATGTCTCAAGTCCTTTTTCAATGATACGCGCAAGGCTGTCCGCTCTTTCGGTATTGCCGGTCAATTTGCCAAGCTTGCGCAGCGCCGGAGGAATATCTTCGGGTGCACGAACCGCAAGACGTTCACGCCTGATGTTGAGTTCGGCTATTTTCGCTCCCATATTTTCATCGGCAAGGTCTGTATCGAGAACCAGATCCGGCGAGAGGCCTGCAAGTATTTCAAGAGAAGGTTTGCCGAAAGCACCGACGACCGGGATTTTTGCTGCTTCCGGGGGCCAGTCACATGCACTGGTTCTTCCGACGAGCAGACCTCCCGCTCCGATCGCGTAGACCATTTCCGTGATGCTTGGAGCAAGGCTGACAATCGTCGGTTTGTCGGATGAGTGATCAGGCATCCCTTTTGTCTTGGTTTCTTCACTGCATCCTCCGAGGAATACAGCGCAAAAGAGAAGCAAAAGAATGACCGGTTTAGACGGCGGAGGCAAGGTGTTTTTCATAACGGTCGAGAACTTCCTGATGATTGAATGCAAGAGAGAAATCGCAGGCTTCATGAATGGAAAACCAGCCGATATCCGATACTTCACCGGGTTGGTGGCGTAGCGTGCCCTTTGCTGTTCCGTAAAACATCAGGACAACCGCATGGAAGTTGAAGTCAGGAAAGATTTCGTTGCAGTACCCCAAAAAAACAGGTGATTGCATTTCAAGACCGGTTTCTTCGGAGGTTTCACGTATTACAGCCTCTTCAGCGGTTTCTCCTGTATCGATATGTCCGCCTGGAAAGCACCAATGGTTTTTAAACGGATCTATGGTTCGTTTTGTCAGAAGGACAGTGCCTCTCTCTTGCTCTGAAGGTGAGAGGATCGCTGTTACGGTGGCTTTGACCATGGTTCAGTTGAGACAATTTATAAAGATGCCCATAAAACAAGAATGACAAGCAGTGGGTAAAAATCAGCACCGATTTCCCGGCAAAAAAGGGATAGTTTTATATGGTTATGCAGTTATATATGATACGTTTAACCGTTGCCAAAGATTCTCTTATCAGTTTACAAAAATGAATGTTAACAAATTGATATATACGCAGAAAATCCCCGCGGGGATAGAAAAGGTCTGGGATTTTTTTTCCAATCCGCGGAACCTTGAAAAAATAACGCCACGGGAAATGCATATGAAGATAACCAACAGGGAGGATATCGGCACTCTGTACGAGGGAATGGTTATCAGTTACAGGCTTTTTCCATTGTTCGATTTTCCTGTTCAATGGTCTACAGAAATCATTCATATCGACAGACCTCATGAGTTTGAGGACGAACAGAAAAGCGGCCCCTATGAGGTATGGCGTCACAAGCACCTGTTTCGTGAAATCCCCGAAGGAGTAGAGATGACCGATATCGTCGAGTACAGGATCCCGTTCGGTTTTTTGGGACAAATGCTCGATCAGCTTCTCATCCATAACCGACTTGAATACGTTTTTTCCTATCGAAGGAAGAAGATAGAAGAGATTTTCGGCGCTGTACAGCCGGTTGCAACATAATCATTGATGTTTCGCGATATTTTTGGTATATAGCTGCCAGATGAAATTGTTCTTTCATAGATAGCTGGTGCCGGTTTAAAAGCCGGAGAATAGGGAAGTACGTGAAATTCGTACACTGTGCCCGCAACTGTAAAACGGTTACTGTTTTTTCAGCCCATGGCTCCATGTGCTGAAGCAGCAGTTGCTGATGATCACTGCGATTTTTCCGCCCGGAAAATGTGGGAAGGTTATCAGCAGAAGTATTCCGTGAAAGTCAGGAGACCTGCCAGTTTCAATTGCTTGGACGTTTAGACTACGGGTTATAGTCAGGCAATGCGGTAAACAATCCACTAAGGAATTTATTTCTGATACAGGCACGTAGCCTCTGCTGTCTCACCTATTCATTGGCGCTTCAGCTCTGCACTGTGTCTATCACTTCCAGAAACTTTCTGTATAAGGGTTTCCTACCGTGCATTTGCTTTCTGTTTATAACTCCAGTCATGTTGATTTTTTAATTTTAAACATGATGGAAGCATGAAAAAAATTATTGTTCTCCTCGCGGCGTTAGGGTTTCTCGCGACAGAGGTTTCACGGGCTGAGAAATTACCCGGCACAAAAAAATCTGCCCACTATCAGAGTGGCGAAATTATTGTTACAGCGGGCAGGGTTGAAGAGTTGAAAAAAGATGTCACTTCAAGCGTGACCGTCATTACAAGGGAAGAAATCAAGGAATCGCCTGCACGTGATCTTGGCGAGCTGCTTGCCGAGAAAAGTATCGGGCAAATTCAGAAATATCCCGGCACCTTGACCAGCGTTGGGATCCGTGGCTTCAGGACGGAAACTCATGGCAATGATTTGAAAGGAAAGTCACTGATCCTTTTAAATGGGCGCCGGGCAGGAACCGGAAACCTTTCCAAAATTTTGACGGAGAATATCGAGCGGATTGAAATAATACGCGGCGCAGCATCAGTCCAGTACGGCTCCGCCGCAATGGGGGGTGTTGTTAATGTAATCACCAGAAAAGGAGAAGGAATTCCATCATTTTTTGTCGAACACAAGCAAGGGACCTACGGTTACTATGAGACCTCAGCCGGAATGTCCGGAACAATTGACAGTTTTGATTTCTCTGGAAGCTATACCATGTCCGATAGGGGAGATTACGATACTGCTGATGGGCAAAGGTACTACAATACTGCATATAGGGATAAGGTTGGCGGCAGTGTCAACGTGGGCTACGGGTTTGCCGAAGGGAATCGTATCGGCGTGATCTACAGTTATTTTGATGTTGATCACCAGGGCAGTCCAAACAGACTTGCAGTTAACTCTCATGTAGATTATGTCAAATTGAAAAACGAATCACTGGATTTTATTTATGAAGGAGAGATGCCTGGCAGTTCATGGAACTGGATGGCAAGGTATTATAATGGGGAGGATTTCAGGTATTACCCGATAAGCGGTTTCAAGCAGACTGTTGACCAGCAGGGTGCTCAGGGGCAGGTAACCTATAAGGATAATATAGTGCGCGTTACTGCGGGTGTCGACTGGCTGAAATACAATCAGTTGACCTCTTCGGCGCCGAAAGATGCCGACTTTGAAAATCCTGCGTTCTTTTTGCTTTCAAAAGCAGGATTGCTTGAAGAAAGACTTATCCTTTCTGCCGGTGTTCGCTATGATGATTATGATGTCGATATTAAAAACGATGAGGGGGCATCTGCAAATGCCGATAATCTGACGAAAAACTTTGGGATTGCATATCATGTCACTGACAATCTGAAATTGAGAGTCAATTACGGAGAGGGTTTCAGAATGCCGACTCCCGATGAGCTTGCGGCAGATTATACGGTAGACTGGGGGCCGTGGGGTTCATATACCTATCTTGGAAATCCGAACCTCAAGCCTGAGTCCAGCCAGACATATGAGGGGGGGATTGATATTACAGTAGATGGTTTTACTGGGGCGCTGACCTACTTCTATACTGATTTTAATGATATGATCAAGTCGGTCTACGTTTCCTCCGGCGATTATTTTACATGGGAAAATCTTGGCGGAGCAGTTATTTCCGGTATCGAAGGCGAGCTGTCATATGTGTTCCCGGTTTCTAATGCAGTTTTCATGAATCCTTATGCAAGTTTTACCTACCTCACGGAGTACAAGGATAATGAAACCGATGAACTTCTGACCTATACACCTGAGACAAACATTGCCGCAGGTGTCAGGATTAACGACAACAATGGCCTGAGTGGCCGGTTTAATCTTGCCTATATCGGGAAAACTGAAATTACCTATCCGGCACCGGGGACAAAAGGCGGCTTTGCCGTTGCTGATGTGTCGTTGTCCAAAAGATTTGTTCTTGATGAAGAACATGGCAGAGGTTTCACTATCAAGGGAGCCATTGACAATCTGTTCGATCGCAACTATGAATATGTCAGTGGATACCCTATGCCGGGACGAAGTTTCACTTTGGGGTTGAGGGTTGACATTTGAGTAGTCTTCTCCGTCCCTTGTTCCGTTTTTCAGAAACCATGTAACGGGTGCAGGTATGAAAAAAATCTTTATCCTGCTGTTGCTGGCCATTGCCGGCTGCAGCAGTCATGAGCCTCGGATTATAAGTCAGTCACCGTATATCACTCATACGCTGAAGTATCTTTGTCAAGAGGAGAATATTGTCGGGGTGAGTCGTTATGATTTGCTTGACAGACCCCGTACCGGCGGAATACTGGACCCTGAAAAAGAGGCAATTGCAGGGCTTGAGCCGGATTATATCTTCACCTCCGACTGGACAGCGCCTGCAATACTTCATGAAGTCACGCCGGAAGGAGCAAAAGCGGTAGTCCTTCAGGGATTTCACGAGATGGAGGAAATCGAGGATAATATCCGTGTCATAGCGAAAATTCTCGGTTTGCCGGAAGGTGAGAGAAAGGCGGATGAGTTTGCTGCTGCCTGGAAAAGGAACGCTAAAGAAGTGAAGGGAGAAGGGAGAAAAGCCCTTCTTCTCTCGAGCTGCAAGGGAGAACCATTCTCTTTTGGCAGGAATACATATCTTTATGATCTGTTTTCAGTTGCAGGCTTTTCTCTCGTTGAAAAACATCCGTCAATACGCCATGTTAACAAATCCGGTGATATTTCAAGCGTTGATGAATTGTTGCGCATAACGGAGCCTGACATTGTTTTTGTCTTGCAGGACAATGAACACGGGTGTTCGGTCGATATGTCAGAAGGGGATTACAAGGTTGTGCTTCTCAACGGAGAGCACTTTGTTTATCCTGCTCCAGTGCTCATGGATGGTATCGCGGATTTGAAGCGAATTTTCCCGGTACCGGAAAAATGATGAAAAAAAGCTATGAAAATATCGGTGGCAGAGCGTAACGCGCTTTACAAGGTTATCTACAACCGCAGGGATGTCAGGGGGGAGTTTCTCCCCGATCCGGTGCCGGACGAGGTCTTGCAACGGATTCTTCATGCGGCACACCATGCTCCGAGCGTGGGTTTCATGCAGCCCTGGGACTTTATCATTGTTCGTGATGTTGATACTCGGAAACGTGTGAGGGACGGTTTTGCGGTTGCGAACAGGGAGGCTGCCGAGATGTTTCCCGAAGAAAAAAGAGAACGGTACCGTTCATTCAAGCTTGAAGGGATCGTTGATGCTCCGCTTGGAATCTGCGTGACCTGTGACCGTAAACGGACCGGCGATGTGGTTATCGGGCGCACGGCGAACCCCGAAATGGATCTTTACAGCTCTGTCTGTGCGGTACAGAATCTCTGGCTTGCCGCCCGCGCCGAGAATCTCGGGGCGGGATGGGTAAGTATTGTTCACCATGATCATATGCGTGGCGTGCTGGGAATTCCGGACGATATCGTTCCCGTTGCATGGCTGTGTGTGGGTTATGTGTCTTATTTTCATGAGACTCCTGAACTTGAGCAGGCCGGATGGTTGCCGCGGCTTGAACTGGAGAGTCTGGTACATTGTGAGCATTGGGCTGGGAAAAGAGTATGAGAAATCTTGCGGTTTTCGGTACGGCTTCAGACGTTGGAAAAAGCATCGTTGCTACAGCACTGTGTCGCATTTTCAATAACGCAGGCATCGATGTAGCTCCTTTCAAGGCGCAAAACATGTCCAATAACTCGGGCGTGACCCCTGACGGTTTTGAAATCGGCCGTGCCCAGGTTGTCCAGGCCGAAGCTGCCCGTGTCGTCCCTACCGCGGATATGAACCCGGTACTGCTGAAACCCAATACCGATATCGGCTCCCAGGTTGTGCTTCAGGGGATGGTTGCTGCAAACCGTTCTGCAAAGGAATATTTCGGCAATACAGGGATTTGGGCCGAGAGGGCATTTGAGAGTCTTGGAAGGCTTCGTGGAGATCACGAAATGCTGGTAATCGAAGGAGCGGGTTCCTGTGCCGAAATGAATCTTTATGACCGCGATTTCGTGAACTTCAGGACTGCCAGAGAGGCTGATGCACAGGTGCTTCTCGTGGCAGATATCGACAGGGGCGGCGTATTCGCACAGGTTGCGGGGACGCTCTCGGTAATTCCTCCAGAAGACAGGGCGCTGGTAAAGGGAGTTATTATCAATCGTTTCAGGGGAGATGCGGCTCTGTTTCGGGATGGCACCCGCATCATTGAGCAGCTTGCCGGAGTTCCCGTGCTGGGTGTCATACCCTATTTCAGAGGAATCGCAATCGATGCGGAAGATGCGGTGCCTCTTCAAACGGTTGTTGATCCTGCAGGTATTCCTGATTCGGACAAAATCAGTGTTGCGGTACTTTATTTTCCCCATATTTCGAACTTTACCGATTTTGCCGTACTTGAATCCCTTGATACTGTGGAGGTTCATTACCTTCACCATCCGAAAAATCTCGAAGGTTATCAGACTCTTATCCTTCCCGGGTCGAAAAATGTACGGGGCGATCTTGAATGGATGTTTGTCCAGGGGTGGGATAAAAGAATTAAAACGTTTCGGCAGGACGGAGGGATTATTCTGGGGATTTGCGGCGGCTATCAGATGCTCGGAAAGGTGATACATGATCCCGGCGGTATCGAAGGTGCCGCCGGGCAGTCATCCGCACTCGATTTTCTTCCTGTAGAAACGGTGCTTCAGGGGAAGAAAAAATTGTTCAACTCAAAAGGGAGTCTGCTTGAGGAGTCCGTAAGAGCTGAAGGTTACGAAATACACATGGGAGAAAGCCGTCTTGTCGGTAACGGGCGGCCCTTGCTGCAGGTATCTTCCAGGAACAATGCGCCTGCTGCCGGGTACGATGGAGTTGTAAGCCCCGATGGCAAGATTCTGGGCACCTATTTTCATGGCATTTTTGATGGAAGGGAGTTCAGGGAGTGGTTTCTGCGTTTGCTGGACCCGAACTTTGCTGAACATGGTCCTGTCCGTGACAAGGATCATGAGTATGATCGTCTTGCGGGTCATTTTGAAAAACACCTTGACATGGACGAGGTTTACAGGATTATAGAGAGAGAGATTAGGCAATGACCCGCGAAAATCTTTATCATCATGAACATGGAGGGGCTCCTGAACGACGGTTTAACTTGAACGGTGAGCCGATTCTTGATTTCAGCGTCAGCATCAGCCCTTTGTCGCCTCCGATTACAAACGCAGGTCTCGATACTTTCAGTGTGCATCGATATCCTTCGATCGACGGGAATGGTATAAATGATTTTTATCGTGAGCGATATGGTCTCGATCAAAGTACAGTGCTTCCGGTCAACGGCGCTATCGAGGGAATCTACCTGATACCGAGAGCTTTGGGTATCAAAAAAGCCGCTCTTCTTGCCCCTTCTTTTTTCGACTATGAACGTGCCTGCAGGATTGCCGGGACTTCGGTACAATTTCTCAAGCTGGAAGAGCATGAACGGTTTATGCTTCCCGGCATAGAAACGATAGCCGACAATCTGCGCGGTGTCGATGCTCTTGTTGCAGCAAATCCCAATAACCCGACAGGCACGGGATTTCCTAAAGAGATTTTTCTCGCTCTGGCGAGCCGCTTCCCGGAAAAGTGGTTTATTATGGATGAGGCGTTTATCCAGTTTGTGGACGATTTTCCCGATGCTTCGCTGATGAGGGATGTTCGCGCCATGAAAAACGTTATTGTTGTTCATTCGCTTACCAAATTTTATGCATTGCCGGGGCTGCGTCTTGGGGCAATCATTGCTCATCCCGAGGTCAACCGTTTTCTTTTGGGCTATAAGGAGCCATGGACCATCAATATTGTTGCCGAAAAGGTTGCCCGCGATTTGCTTCGTTGCGGGGATTTCGAAAGAGAGCTTCGAATGCTGATAGCTACTGAACGCGCGAAAATATTCAGGAAACTCAACGGAATCCCGGAGATTATGTTGAAAGGCCATGCAGCCAACTTTTTTCTGGCTCAATGGAATGCGGGACCGGATCTGGATGATTTGCTCTTTTACCTTGTTAAAAAAGGCATATATGTGCGCGATTGCCGGAACTTCTCCGGGCTGGAAGAGAACTACTTTCGTTTCGCTGTCCGCAAGCCTGAAGAGAACGACTATTTGCTTCAACAGCTGATGCTGGCAGGTCGGGACGCAGCAGCGTGTGCCCAATGAGCGGTATGCTTGAACTACAGCTGCTTGCTGCTTTTATTCTCGATCTCCTGTTGGGAGATCCGCGAAGCATACCTCATCCGGTCAAAGGGATAGGATTTATGGCGGTCCGTGTGGAAGCATTTTTGAGAAAGGACGTGCCTGTTACCGATAAACTTGCAGGAATCATCACCGTTATCCTTGTTGTTGGAGGAACGGTCGTTATTTCTTTGGCTCTCTTGCAGCTAAGCTTCCTTATACATTCTTCGCTCGGAATTGCTGTATCGGTTGCGATGCTGTATTTTTCTTTTGCGACCGAGGATCTTGCCCGTCATGCCCGCTCAGTGCTTGCTGCACTTGAAAAAGGTGACCTTCAGCTTGCAAGACAGAATGTCGGCATGATGGTCGGACGGGATATCAGCAGCATGACCGAAAGAGATACTGCGCAGGCAACCGTGGAGAGTATTGCGGAAAGTACGGTTGACGGCGTTACCGCACCACTGTTTTATGCGTTACTTTTCGGGCCGGCAGGTGCAATGGGCTACAAAGCCGTAAATACACTTGATTCGATGTTCGGTTACAGGAACAAGCGGTACATGGAATTCGGGTGGGCGTCGGCAAAACTCGATGATATGGCCAACTACTTTCCGGCACGTCTTACTGTACCGATTATTGCCGCTGCTGCCTGGTTCATGCGGCTCGATGGAGTTGCTGTCTGCCGTTCAGTTGTTCGGACGGCAAGACTGCACACCAGTCCAAACGCAGGATATCCCGAGGCGGCATTTGCCGGGGCGCTTGGGGTAAGGCTTGGAGGGCCGCGATCCTACGGTGGCGTCAGGCAGGAACTGCCGTATCTCGGGGTTGCGGAGACCGATTGCACCGCTGTTACCTTGAAGCGGGCTATCCGGCTGATGGTGTCGAGCGCTGTTCTGTTTCTTGCTGTCGGGGTTTCCATTCGTCTGGCAGGTTATGTAACATGGTTCTAATAGATGTGAAAAAGTACGAAGATACAGCAATGCGTTCGACGGCAATGCATGGAATCAATACCATATCGACAGTGAAAATTGCGCTTTTCCTTGTCGCTGTCCCCCTGCTGCTGTTCCTATCTCTTCTTCTGGGACCGACACGTGTGATGCTGCCCGATCTGGATACCCCGGTAGGAAAGGCGATTATGGCATTGCGGTTCAATCGTCTTGTTATGGGAATGCTCGTAGGTTCGGCATTATCTGTTTCGGGTGCGGTTTTTCAGGCGATTCTGCGGAATCCTCTCGCCGAGCCCTATGTTCTCGGGGTCAGTGGTGGTGCAGGACTGGGGGCAACAGTAGCCATTCTTTTCGGGGCGGTTGCAGCCATGCCTCTCAGTCTTCCCGTAATTGCATTTATTGCAGCTTTAGCGACGCTATTTCTGGTTTACGGGATTGCCAGCAAAGGCAGTGGAGGGGTACCGTCGGTTTACAGTCTTATCCTGAGCGGAGTTATTGTCAGTGCTGTCTGTTCAAGTCTGATAATGTTTTTTGTGTCCATGGCCGGCGTAGAGGGGTTGCACAATGTTATCTGGTGGATGCTCGGGAATCTCCAGCCGCCACCGGCAAACCACCGTTTTATTGCAGCTTTGTTTATCGCTTTCGGTATCGGCGGGGCATGGATGCTTGCGCCAAAACTGAATGCTTTGACACTTGGGCGCGAAATGGCTCACTATCAGGGGATCAATGCCGATATGGTTATTATGAGCGGCCTGTTTTGTGCGACGCTCACGGCGGCAACGGCAGTGTCGATAGCAGGAATGATAGGGTTTGTGGGACTTATCGTGCCTCATGTTACAAGGGCAATATTCGGGCCGGATCACAAATTCCTGATTCCCCTTTCGGCAGTCACGGGAGGGACTTTTCTTACAGTTTGTGATGCATTTGCCAGAACGGTGCTTGCCCCGATAGAGGTTCCGGTCGGCGTTGTGACGGCCTTGGCAGGAGGTCCCTTCTTTTTGCTGATTCTTCGACGCAAAATGAAAAGAGCGTGGATAGGGTAGATAAGGTTGCGGATTCGTTTAGTTGTTGAGCTGTTGAAACTTGAATGCAAGATTCTTGGATGGAACATGCGGCCTTGACATTTGAAAGGGTGAAAGCCGGTTATAAGGATCGGATGGTGCTTGATGATCTCAGCTTTCAGGTGAGAGAGGGAGAGTTTATTTCCCTGATAGGCCCGAACGGCTGCGGGAAGAGTACGTTGCTCAAAACCGCAGCAGCCCTCTTGAGACCGTTCGAGGGGAGAGTTTTGCTTTTTGGAAAGGATATCCGGTCAATGCGCCCGGCTGTTCGAGCCAGGCACATCGGTGTTGTTCCCCAGAAAGTAGAGTCCCCCATGGCATTTACCGTCGGTCAGATTGTAATGAATGGCCGTACTGCTACAGCAGGGTTTTTGAGGGGAGTGTCTGATGAGGATTATGTGGTTATCGAACGGTCCATGATCTATACCAATGTACTGCATCTTAAAGATCGCTACTTCATGGAACTGAGCGGTGGAGAACAGCAACGGGCCATCCTTGCAATGGTGCTTGCCCAGGAGCCCCGCATACTGATGCTTGACGAGTCTATAGCGCATCTCGATATCAATCACCGTTATGAGGTACTGCGCATTTTAAGGAGAATCAATCGTGAAAACCGCATGACGATTTTTCTTGTAAGCCATGATCTTGCGCTGACGGCGGAGGTGGCCGACCGTCTCATTCTTATGAGTGAAGGGCGGATTGTTTCAGAAGGCAGACCTGAACAGGTGCTTGTATC
This sequence comes from Chlorobiales bacterium, assembly GCA_022360275.1. Lineage (GTDB taxonomy): Bacteria > Bacteroidota > Chlorobiia > Chlorobiales > Chlorobiaceae > Prosthecochloris. Next base: position 12,514 of record JAKSDC010000039.1, on the reverse strand, counting down.
CGAAATTTTGGACAGGGTGTATGATTGTGAATTGCAAGTGCAGCGTGATCCTGTTACCGGTTCGATACATGTGTCCGGTATGCTGGAGGATTTCAACGGCAGCACGAAAAAACATAAATCCGTCCATGTTATTGCCGGTGGCGGAACCGGCATAGAACTGTTCCGGCGCTTTTCCCTGCAGGGGTTCAGCATAACAAGCGGCGTATTGAACGCAATGGATTCGGATGCCGAGGCGGCACGTGCTCTTGGGGTCGATGCAGTGCTTGAAAAGCCTTTTTCAGCCATTGGCGAGGATGCGTTTCAACAGGCGGCTGCCAAAGCGGAAAACGCGGACTTTCTTGTGGTCAGCGATGTGCCTTTCGGACCTGGTAATCTTGTCAACCTTCGGCTTGCAAAAGATGCACTCAAGGCTGGCAAGGAGGTGTGGATAGCGGAGGGTTCAACCGATCGGGATTACACCGAGGGGAAGCAGGCAGCTGCGGTTGTGGAACAGCTTCTCGCAGATGGTGCGAAGACATGGACAAACCTGCATGATTTGATGAAAGAGCTGAAGGGGGGGAAGGAAAGGCAAAATTCAAAAGGAAAAAGTCAAAAATAAATGTCAAAGGTCAAAAAGACAGCAAAATACAGGAAATCTGGGGGGCGAGTGCCGAGTTAAAAAGAGGAAGGAAAAACAGGAGAAAGTGATGAAAATATATACCAGAACGGGGGATGAGGGAACGACGGGTTTGTTTGGCGGATCCAGAGTGGATAAAGATGACGTGAGGGTGGAATGCTACGGCACATTCGATGAGGTGAACTCGTATATCGGTTTGCTCCGTGCGAAGCTTCCGGTGGATCATGCATGGCAAAAGAGGCTTCGGGAGGTGCAGATTGCTTTCATGAACATGATGTCACATCTTGCGACGCCTGCCGATGCTCCCAAACCGAATACAAAAGCGCTTCCCCTCGACGGGGCTGAGTGGTGTGAACGCTGGATCGATGAACTTGAAGAAGCGTCCGGTCCTTCGAATTGTTTTCTGCTTCCCGGAGGAACGGAAATTTCAGCCCTGTGTCATGTTATCCGGACGCAGCTGCGTCGTGGGGAAAGAAGGCTTGTCTCACTCATGAGAACAGAGCAGGTTCACCCCTCGATACCCGCCTATGTCAACCGTTTGTCCGATCTTTTCTTCGCCCTTGCCAGAGCGGAGATGACCGGTTCAGGCGTAGAAGAGGAACGGTGGCGCTCGTTTGTTTTCAAGACAAAAGAATCTCCTTGAGTAATATCGTAAACAAACATTCAACAAGGGAAAACACCATGGGAGCAAATGAATTCAACGCCTTTGTGGTTCAGGAAGGCGAGGGGGCGTTCACCGGAGAAATCAAAAAAAGGACAGTTGAAGAGTTGCCGGATAATGATTTGCTGGTCAGGGTTCATTATTCGTCGTTGAATTACAAGGATGCTTTATCTGCAACCGGCAACAAAGGGGTGACAAAACAGTATCCTCATACGCCCGGTATCGATGCTGTCGGAGTGGTTATGAACGATATATCAGGTAGGTTTCAGGAAAATGATGCCGTTATCGTTACCGGTTATGACCTCGGGATGAACACGGATGGAGGATTCGGGGGGTATATCAAGGTTCCGTCGGAATGGGCTGGCAGTCTGCCCGAAGGTATGACGATGAAAGAATCAATGATATTCGGCACGGCAGGGTTAACCGCTGGATTGTCCGTGTTGCGGCTTACGGAAACGGTAAAGACGGAACATGGGAAAATAGCCGTTTCCGGGGCAACCGGAGGAGTCGGTGCACTGAGCGTTGGAACACTTGCCAGGCTGGGGTACAGTGTGTCTGCCATTTCAGGCAAGGAAGAGGAACGCGGATTTCTGCTTGGTCTCGGAGCTGACGAAGTTATTCCACGTCAGGAGTATGAGGCGGAAAACAGTCGCCCCCTGTTGAAAGGGGAGTTCGCCGGTGCCATAGATACGGTTGGCGGGAATATTCTTACTGCAATTGTCAAATCAACAAAGCCTATGGGGATCGTCACCTGCTGTGGTAATGTTGCCTCACCCAAACTTGATCTTACCGTTTATCCGTTTATTCTGAGAGGAGTATCTTTGATAGGGATTGATTCTCAAAACTGCCCTATGGAGCAGAGGGAAATTGTCTGGAAGAAGTTAGCTGGGGAATGGAAGCCGGATGATCTTCTCGATCTTTGCCGTGAAATTTCGTTGAGTCAACTGCCAGAGTCGATCGACCAGATACTTGCCGGAAAGCTCAAAGGAAGAACGGTGGTGAATATTCAAAGTATTTGAATGTTTCTGCGGGATTGACGAAATTATTGGTGTAATCCTCCGTACACTGAAAAGTCAATCCCATGAACAAGACACTCCTTCTCGTCCATGGCCGGGGCTGGGAGCCGCCCGAATCATCACTCCGCAACCTCTGGCTTAATGCTATCAAATGGGGACTCAAACGCGATGTTCCTGAAGCTGCCGATCATTTCAACGAGGTAAAGATCGAGTTTGTCTACTATGGTGATATCAACAATGATTTTCTGCAAAAAGCCCTTAATGAAACTTGGTGGGATGATACGGAATCTATGCGTGACACTCTCCAGGAACTCATGAAGCTGAGTGCGAGCCAGTTTACCAGAAAAGCCTACGACAACCTTCCCGATAAAAATTCATTTAAGGAGGGAGTGGCAGATATGCTTTCGCCGCTGCTCAACTTTTTCCAGCTGAGCGAGGAGGTGATTGACCAGATGGCACCCGACATGAGAGAGTATTGGAACGATGAAACGTTATTCGGAACAGCAGTGCGGCTTCCGATGATAAAACCGTTCAAAAGGGCTCTCGACCGCAATGGCAGCACCGCAATTGTCTCTCACTCTCTTGGATCGATGATTTCTTATGACATTCTCTGGAAATTCAGTCGTTACGGTGAATGGTTTGATTACTGGGAAAAAAAGATCGACCTCTTCGTAACTCTCGGCAGCCCGTTAGGTGATGTAACGGTTCGGGGTAAACTCAAAGGGAAGGATGCAAAAGGAGAAAGGCATTATCCGGGGAATATTCGTAAATGGGTAAACATTGCCGCCGAAGACGATTACATTTGTCATGATTTCAAGATATCGAAGGATTATCGGGAGATGAAAAAGCTTGGCCTCATCGAGTCCATTGAGGATTACAAAATCTGTAATCTGTCCGTTCACAAAGGAAAATCAAATCCTCACCATGTTTTTGGTTATCTCGTTCATCCCAAGACTGTGGAGATACTTGCGCACTGGATTCTTGAATAGAGCAGATTAGTAAATGCGCTATGTTTACAGGAAAGCTCAAAAGAAGAGCCGGTGTGAATTTCGGCGCATAACTTACATGCTGTATGTTACGGTTTGTTAAACCTGAAGTGCCGGATGCTGAACCTGCGGAAAGTGGTGACGATTGAGTATTCCGCAAAAAGAGTGTCTCAAAGATCAAGGTGTTGTCAGGTTGTGGGAAGCATAGAAATACTTGATCATTTCGTTTGTTATGGCGAAATTGCAGAAAAGCCTCTACAACATACATCTCACTTCTATGAACAAGACACTCCTTCTCGTCCATGGCCGGAGCTGGAAACCGCCTGAATCATCACTCCGCAACCTCTGGCTCGATGCCATCAAATGGGGACTCAAACGCGATGTTCCTGAAGCTGCCGATCGTTTCAGTGAGGTAAAGATCGAGTTTGTCTACTATGGTGACATCAGCAACAGCTTTTTGAAAAAAGCCTTGAAAAAGCCCTACGTGGATGATACCGACTCTCGGCGTCACACCTTCGGGCAGCTCAAGGGGTACAGCACGAACCAGTTCTCCAAAAGGAACTACAACAACCTCCCGGGCAAAGAGTCTTTCAAGGAAGGTGCGGCTGATGTGCTTTCGCCAATCCTCAGTTTTTTCAATCTCAGCGAAGCATTGATTGCCAAAGTTGCACCGGACATGCGGGAGTACTGGAACGATGAAAGCTTTTACGGTACCGAGGTACGTCGTCCCATGATCAAACCGCTCAAGCGTGCGCTAGACAGGGAAGGCAGTACGGCGATTGTGGCACACTCTCTCGGGACTATGATTTCATATGATACGCTCTGGAAGTTCAGCCGGTATGGTGAGTGGTATGACTACTGGGGCAAGAAGGTCGACCTTTTTGTGACATTGGGCAGTCCGCTGGGTGACGCCACGGTGAGAGAGCATATCAAGGGACAAAAGGCGAGCAGAGAAAGGGAATATCCGGGGAATATCCGCAAATGGGTGAACATTGCAGCAGAAGACGACTATATCTCTCATGATTCGAGAATCTCGGACGATTACAAGAAAATGAGGCAGTATGGACTTGTGGAATCCATGAAAGATTACAAGATATACAATCTGTCAGTCAGGGAAGGGAAGTCAAACCCTCACCACAGCGGCGGCTATCTTATTCATCCAAAAACCATACAGGTTCTCGCGGACTGGATTCTTGCGTAAATCCACCAGCCATTTTAAAGCCTTGCCAATTATGCTGTTCTACAAAACCGTTACCGCGTCACCGGTCCTGACCCAACTGAAGAGCCTTTTGGCGTCAGCTTCGAGCAGCCTTACGCAGCCGTGTGATGCCGGGTGGCCGGGCAGTGACTGCTGATGGATGAAGTAAGGGCCGTCGTAGTTGATGGAATAAGGCATCGGTGCGTTGTTATATTTTATTGAGCGTTTGTGCCTTTGCTTGTAGTTTACGAAGAACTCTCCGGGCCAGGTCGGATGGGATTTCGTGCCGCTCGAAATCGGGCCCCAGAAAAGCAGGTTCCCGTTCTCATAGGCCCCGAAATACTGCTCGTTAAGGAATACACGGACTTCCCGCTCGCTGCGGCTGTCACTGATTTGTTGTGGTATCGGGATATATTCCGCGGCTTTTTCTGTATCAACCGGAAGCAGAACGCTTTTTCCGGCAGAGATATGTCTGCTGTCCAAGCGGTTCACCTTCATGAAAATTGTCTCACAAGCCAAATCCTGCCGGCACAGATTGGCAAGAGAGTCTGTTTTTTCGAGCTTTCTAAGATCGAACCCCTCAGGTGCAACAGCCATCTCTTCCGAACTGCCATTGCCAGCCGGTGAAGCCATTAAAGGCGCCTCTTCTGTAAATGCAGTGTAGCCCATAACCAGAATCAGCAGGAAAAGTGTACGAAAAATAAACATTGCTCGATTTTATTTTTAAATTGACTCTTTATCAATAACAACAATTCAGTTCAATATACCGTTCAGAAAAATAAGGGACGTTGTGTATTAGTATTAGCATTTCACGAAAAAACCATTAACTTTTACGTGCAACGTCATATCATCAATTTTCACCACCCGGCTATGCCAAGAGGTCCGAGGCTCGATGCCCCCGATACACTGCATCATGTCATTATCCGTGGAAGTAACCGCGGTTTTATCTTTAATGACAGCGATGATCGTAATGCTTTTGTCAATCGAATGGGTACGCTTGCCGAAGCCACAAAGACAAGGGTTTATGCCTGGTCTCTCATGGATAATCATGCCCATATGTTGATCAAAAGCGGTAGAGCAGGCTTACCTGCCTATATGAGAAAACTGCTGTCATGGTACGCACAATATTTCAATCGTCGTCATAAACGATCAGGCCATCTTTTCCAGAACCGCTACAAATCCATTATCTGTGAAGAAGACACGTACTTTCAGAAGCTGGTTGCTTATATCCACTTAAATCCGTTTCGCGTCGGTTTGGTGGAAAATCTTAATGATCTCGGGGTTTATCCTTGGACAGGCCATTCAGTAATCATGGGAAAAGGTGAACGTGCATGGCAGGAGGTCGATGCTGTGCTGGAATGTTTCGGGGAAAGAGTTGGAGAAGCGAGAAAGGCATATTTACGCTATCTCGAAGATGAATCTGGAAAAGGACAACAAACTGAGTTGGTCGGTGGAGGGTTAATACGTTCACAAGGAGGTTGGTCAGCGGTGAAGTCATTACGCAAACAAGGCAAAAAAGAGCTTGGTGACGAAAGGATTCTCGGAAGCACCGAATTTGTTAAAACCGTTCTTGATGAAGCAGAAGAGCAGATAAGGCTCCAGGTTGGCGATGCAGCGCACATTGAGCAGGCACGTAAGGAAATAGAGAAAGTTTGTGCCGAAGCGCAGCTTTCAATAACGCAGTTGCGTTCAAGAGGGCGTATGAAGCCTTTGCCGGATATCAGGAAAAAGCTTGCAATTCGATTTGTCCGCGAATACGGACTTTCGCTTGCTGAAACGGCACGACAGCTTGGTATTACCACCAGTGCAGTCTATCAGATATTGAGGAAACAGAGTGACAAATAACACTTTTTTGGTAATGCTGTTACAAACATCGGGCAAGCAGGTGAGTTTACTGTATTTATGTTTTCTTGTTTACCATTCTTAAGCTATTACACAACGTCCCGGAGATTATGAGTTGTAAAAAAAAGTTTCCTTTCAGGGTTGGGACTACCTCCTATATCATTCCCGACGAGATAGTTCCGAACATAGAGTATCTAAAGGACAAGGTTGACGATGTCGAGCTGGTGCTGTTTGAATCTGATGAAATGGGGAATCTGCCTTCGGCGCAGGATATTGCGAGACTTCAGGAGATTAGTGAAGAGTATGACCTGACCTACTCGATACACTTGCCGCTGGATGTATATCTCGGCAGTGCCGATGCCGCCATTCGTAAACGGTCGGTGGACAAATGTCACAGGGTAGTCGAATTAACGGAGGCGCTTCACCCTTCTGCCTATGTGATGCATGCCGAGGCCGGGCCGGGCATCGATGTCAACGGGTTTTCAAATGGAGAAAAGAACGGTTTCGCGGAAAATTTCCATATCTCTCTCGAGCGTTTTTTTTCGGGTATTCCCGTACAGCCGTCGGAGTTTTGTGTCGAAACGCTCAACTACCCGTTTGAGATTCTTGGCGGTGTCATTTCGTCGTTCGGGCTTTCCGTAACTCTTGACATCGGTCATCTGGAGCTTTACGGACATCCCGTTAATGAACATCTCGACAGGTACCTTGAGCATACCCGCGTGCTGCACATGCACGGAATAAAGGAGGGAAAGGATCACAAGGGACTGCAATATATGCGAGCTGAAACCCTTGATATGGTGATGCAGGCATTGTCCGGCAATCACGATCAAAAAAGGGTTGTTACCATGGAGATCTTTTCGGAAGACGATTTCAACGCTTCGTGTGCCGAACTGATAAAGTATGGTTCCTGAGATTACGGCTGCTCATTTTCTTTGTTCGGCATGGCTTTTTCCAGCATTGCACCATCAGTTTTCTCTTCCTGTACTTCATCATTCTCTTTCGGTGCTGTTGCTGTTTCTTCTATCGAGAAATCTATGCCGTAGATATAATCATCCGTAACGGTTACAGTGCGATGTGTTTCCGCGACTGAAACCGTATAGGTTTCGGGCCGTAATCCTTTTGTCCTGTAATAACCGAACATATTCGTCATTGCCGTGTCGATAACCTTGCCGTCTCTATCGAGGATCGTTACTTTTCTGTCTTCCTGTGCGTTGTTCTCTAAATCGGTGACCTTCCCTGCGATCGCGTATTCGGCATAGACCGGTATGATAACATCGCTGACCGCTCCGTTCAGCACCTCAACATAAGTGATTTTGTTTTCGATGTTGAGCTCGAGAGGGAGGTTTTCTGTATCGACCTCGACAGCATATACACCGGGTTTCAGGTTTCCGACAAAAAACGATCCGTCGACCTGTCGTTGTCCCAGTTTTCTCTGGTTAAGCAAGATGTTGACATTGTTGATATCCGAAGAGCTCAGATTCGTTTCATTCATGATTTTCATCGATCCCGCAAGGCCGCCACGGGTATGGCTGATGGCCGTGCGGTTGATGGGATAGAAACGTTTGCCGGATCGGCCGATATCCCAGGTCAGTGTCAAGGCAATATATCGCCTTGCATCAGGAGGGGGAGTAAGGTCTAGAAAGGTATCCTCGGTTTCAAGCTGCTGGGCGTTGTTCATGTTATAGCTGTATTGCAGGTTCATCTGAAGACCCACATTGAAAAATTTGCTCCATGCAACAGAGTAGCCGGTTTCACTTCCGGCGTTCGACAGGCCGAGGCGGAGGAGATCGAAGCGGTTTCCTCCGGGATACCAGTCGAAGTAGAGGCTGCTGACATTGCTTCCTGTAGATACAGCGTGGGAATAAAGTGCCCTGCTTTGCAGCGAACGGCTGAAATCGTAACTGAGATCGGCGTTGACGACCTTGTTTTCGTAAATGACCGAAAGATCGCTTCGCGAGATGAAATTCATGTTTGCTTCGTATCGGTACTTCTGTTCGTCATTGGGCAGAGCGGAGAGCATAAGTCCAGGAATAGCGTACCAGTAGAGTCCGGGGAGAAAGTATTTATTCGCTTGTTGGCTGCCGGTTTTGTCGTATTTGCCGTAAAGCAGCAAATCAAAGGGCGTGAGTATTCCGGTGCTGAACCTGAAAGAGTGGTTTTTTTGGGCATCCTGACCGTCTTTTGAAAAGCCCGTCTGGTTCAAGCGTCCGAAATAGGAAAGAGTCCAGTCTACCCCGTTACCTTCGAGCCTGAAATCTGTTGCATAACGATTGTTTGATCTGGCGGCATAAAGAGCGACTCCCCAGTTGCCTCCTATGGAGAGCGCCGTTCCTGCAAATGCTTCACGGTTGACATGTTCGGGATTGTGCTGGATGCCAGCCTCGACGGTCATCCTGTTATGCACACCATAAATGATATGGCCGAAACCGGTCCAGGAAGTGTTGTCGCTGTTCTCCTTGTCGAGAGGGTTGCCGGTCATACCGCCTCCCGCGCTCACAAGCAATTCACGCGCAGGCAGCATACGGTTCATGATCGACATGGTATAATCGAGAATAGCGAGTGGTTTTTCACGCAACGTTCTTTCATAGAGATATACCTGGGTTCTTCTGAGGTCCGAGGTCATCCTGACATTGCGGAAAACAAACCGTCCATTGAGGCCGACGCGCTGCCGGGCTACAACGACGCCGTCAAGCCGGAGCTCGGCTATCGAGGCTGGCGGGGCGTCGCCTTCTATCGTTCGTTGCTGAGAGCGGTCGAACGATAAAAAGACATCCGAGTCAGTATATCGTTCGAAATCGAGCTGGTGGAGAATCGATCGGTTGTTCCATCCAAACTGCACTCCTGTAAAGTCAAGACTTCCAAGAAGCGAAAAGAGGTCCGTTGAGCCTGTGCCTGCCCTGAATGCAAGGTTGTTGTTATACGTTGTCCAGTGATACCGGTCAGGAGGAAACCTCTCCGTCGGATCTCCTTCAAAAGTTATATCCCAGACACCTCCGGCAAGCCGCCCTCCCATCTCGAACAACATTTCCCTGCTCAAGATGCCGTTGAATTCGTAGGAGATTTGCGGTTCGAGCCTCAGAAAGGAGAGGGAACTCGAAGGGGCAAGGATGTCCGGGGTGATGACCGGGACTTTTTTTTTCTTTCGGGAAGGTTTTCCGGGAACCCAGGGGACATCAAATGCGATTGCAAAGACAGATTGTACGAAACGGCCTTTTACATAAAAAGAGTTGTCGAGCTGCTCGAAAGATATACATGGGATGTCTTCAATGGTTTTCTGGGTCTGCGGATTGTGGGTCAGTTTCCCGAGTGTCGTTTGAAATGAGAGATTGCCATTTGCCTCAGATTCACTCTTCAGTTTTGTTTCCTGAAGAAACAACTCGAAGGGCACCCAGTAGACATCTTGAATCTTGTAGCATATATGGGTGCCGGCAGACCGTTTGTTGAAGAAAACTTCGACAAGAAGCGGTTCAGGCCGCCCTGGTTCGGCAGCCTGAACATGCTTTATGTTGTGATTGCTTTGCAGTACTGCAATGACAAGAGAGAATGCGAGTATCCGCATCACGAGATTCATAAGCATTCACCCTTTATTCCTTTCAGCGCGACAGAGGATAGGTCTTTTCTATTTTTTTCTCGTCAAGCGTTCCTGCAACCGCTACAATGTACGAGCCCGGTGCTGAAAGATCCGGTAACTGGGTGACGACTGTTCGCGTGTGGCCCGGAAGAACCGGTGTCTGGTTCAACTGGCCGGAAGCGACAAGGCCTTCAGGAGCCTTTTCTGCGGATTCACCCGCTACGTACTTTTCAGCGTTATGAATGCCGGGGAAATCGGCTTTTTTCCAAATGGAATAGATGCCTTTCAGTCGGGTATGGACATTACCACTGTTGGTGATGGAGGCCCTTAGTGTATTGCCGGATTTGTCAAGAGAAAGTCCTGTGAGTGTTGCTGCTTTTTTAGTGGGACTTGCATTTGCGTATACCCCTACGCCGAGCTTGAAAAGCACTTCAACCGGGGTTTCTTCTCCAGGGGCGACATTGTCAGCCGGTTCTTCGGTAAAATAGATGAGAGCCCTGTGTTCCCCGGGGGCGGGTTTGACCGGAGGGCGAATTGACAAACGGACTACCTGGCTTTTGCCCGGTTCAAGGAGGAAAGACACGGGATTGATCAGCATCCACTGGTCAAGCGACTGTTCGGTTGGCGGAAGCAGCTTGACTTCATTGTTTTCGTCAAGAGTCCAGTTATAGACTTCGACCTTCACTTTTGTCGGTACTTTTTTCAGGTTGAACAGTCTGAGGGACTCATTGACCGGTTTGGAGCCTATTGACAATTCCAGCATTGATGGAGAAACGCCGATTTGTCCCGGAGGAGGGTCATCCTCTGCATAAACATTTGTTGCCATAGTGAGTAAGGCAATGAGAAGCGCCGAGAGTAGTTTTTTCATGATAGATGTTATAAGGTTGTGATTGTTATTTCAATGGTGCCATGATATCTGCCGGACCTTCTTGCCTGTGAGATGTCGAAGTCAAAATCAACCCTGCCGAAGCATCGTACCCTGTTTTTGTTTTTTTTCTCGCATTCAACCGGTTTTTCCGTGATATGAGCTCGTATAAGCGACGAACTGTCTTTTTTGTGAGAAAGAGCATTTTCAACACCGCTTCTGCTGAAAATCCGATATTTTACGTCATAGGCAGATTCTAAAATGCCCAGCTCGCTGTCCTTACTGTTTTTCAGTTTATGGTCTTCGTACCAAAGCAAAACATCTCTGCGAGTTGCCCTCGTAGAAATGTAAACCTGTTCCAGCAGCAGCTCGGGTGTTTCAACTTCACTGCCGTCCCAGCTCACGTCAGTTTCAAATGGGTTGAGAGCGGCCGACATTCCACTGCCGGAAAGACCGATCTCGCTAAGTGTAACAGCTTCCAGCTTACGGTTTTTATAAATCTTAAGCACAGTTTCAGCCGAAAAGGAACTATCCGGCATGAGCACTGTTGACCAGAGAGCAAGCAGTGTTACAATCAGGATGTTCCTTTGTTGCTGCCTGGAGGCTTTCATCAACTGACCGGAACAGGCCTCTATATTGTAGAAGCGGTTATCGTATACTGGCCGCCGCTGTGGCTTCCGGAGCGGTTGGTCTTGCTGAAATCGAGATCCAGCTCTATTCCTCCAAACGTTGCCGAACTTTTGGCAATACCGCCAAGGTTGGTTTTGATCGAGCCGCCGCTGTTTTTGCCGTCGTTTACCTTGACATTGGACATGCCGATTTTCGATTCCCCATTCGAAAGAACATCGCCTCCCGAGGGTATCGTAACGGTGACTTCCGCGTTACCGCTTTTTGAAAAGCCTCTGATGGCCCAAACATTCGGCATTTTGACAGTTGTTTTTGTGCCGTCAAGTTCAAGCTTCGCATCCATGAGGTTTGCGGTTGAAAGCTGATCTCCTGAAGCTGCACCTTCCCAGGATACTGTCATGGTATTGTCGCCCTGGTCGAGCGCTTCGGATGTTGGAGTTTCAAAGTTAAGGGTAAGAGAAGAGTAGTAGTGCAGCACAATGAATTGAGGAACATTCGCCGTGACTTTCGCCGTGCCGCTACTCGATTGTTTGCCGCCGTCGACAACAGCATTTGCAGTACCGCTTAGGCATGTCATGAGAATACATACGGTCACATAACTGATAAATTGTTTGTACAGCATGGGGTGACGATGATTAGGGGTTAAGGGATAAAGATCAAACTCTTCTACTGCAAAAGTAGGCAAAAAATTATTTATATGAAAAGCAGAGAAGGATTAAAGGTATCAAAAAAAAGAGGTTACTTCGAGTCTCATGGTCGGCTTCCGGAGTATACTCAGATCGTCGTGGCAGAGATGGTGTACATCCCGCCGGTGTGGCTGCCAGAGCGGGAAGTGTTCGAGAAATCCAGCTCCATTTCAAGGTTGCCGGTGGTTGCTCTGCTCTTGGAGATACCGTTCAGCTTGGTAGTGATCGACGAACCGCTCTGAGCTCCGTCGCTGACCTTGACATTCGACATCGTGATTGTGGAAGAACCGTTCTGCAGGGTGTTTGAAGGAACCGTGACCTCGACCCGTGCATTGCCGCTCTTCGAAAGCCCCCTGACAGCCCAGACCTTGTTCAGCGAGACGCTGGTTTTCGTCCCGTCAAGTTCGATAGAAGCGTTCATCAAGCTGTTGGCATCGAGACCGTTG
>JAKSDC010000104.1 GCA_022360275.1 Chlorobiales bacterium | reverse complement strand
GCAACTCCTCGCCGAACATCGATTTTTGCTCTCATGCCAAGCGACTGATGAATACTGCTTGGCTCAGTGTTGAATCGTTCAGTGAACTCTACTTAACTCTATCTACTATCCGGCCAGATGCTCAACAAACAACCGTTTGTTGAGAACCATTGACAGAATGGTTTGCGGCTTTTTCTCCTGATATCTCGGTAAATAGAAGACTCTAATTGCTACTTGCAATAGCTTTTTTCACTTCTTCATACCAGCAACGGAGCCATCCCATATGATGCGATAAACTTATTTTCTGTTCTTCAAACCGCTCAATCCAATATTTGGACGTTTTTACATCCCCAGTTAATATCCAATGTAAATATGCCAAAGATATCGCATAGTGGGCTCTCCCTGGGTATGGCCACCCCTGACTCAATGTCTTTTCAAGGCGATTTAGTTTATCTAATGCGGACTGTTGGAGACTTTCTCTTAAAGTCAATTTAATTGCAGGGGCATACGAGCGATACTCGTCAACAAAGCCTATCAATGCGTCAATTTCTTCCTCTACGTTTTTTCTCTCAGCCCATAGCGAACATTTTTCTTCTAGCAATCTGAATAATTGAGAAATCGACTGCTGCCATAAGTTACTATAGCCATGCTGTTTCTGCTCATCAGCAAGCTTGACTTTGATTATTGCCAACTTGTTTCCTAGCCAATAAACCCTTAATACTGGCAATTCAGGGGAAATGGATCGAATTTTCTGATCAACATACGGCTCTAACGCGAATAACTCATTGATAATCAGCGGCATGGCTTTGTTTAAAATTTTGTCAGGTAACTGAGACATTCCCTGAGTACAAGCAATCCAAAGTTCCCTATACACCCGAATGCGTTCATCTTTGGTTAATTGTTGAGCAGGAAGCTGTTCTAGAATTAACCTCTCAAAGTGTTTCTGAAAGCTAAAACCATCAGAGAGCCGCATACGTAACTCAGAAACCTTAATCATAAAACGCTTATGCTCATTTATTCTTGAAATTACATCAGTATCTAACTTCTCATAACTTGATTCAAGAAGAACTCGATCTTCTAATTGCCGAGCAAGAATTATCTGTTCATTCAGAAAAAGCAAATACTGTTCGGGATTTTTCTTATCAATGCGAGTTTCAATTTCGCTTAAGATTTCACGAGCCTTATTCGGCTTTCCATCCTGTGTATAGAGTATAATGATGTTATGGCCTATGGACTTGTAGAGTTCTGGTTTATGAACATTTTGCAACAACTCCCAAGCCTTTTCATAGTAGCTTAATGCAATATTCAAATGACCTGAACGATCTTCCAATCTTGCAAGATTGTTATAGGAGACAATTCGCTCTACATCTGAACTCGCTGTTGAAAGAGATTTTTCTAAAATTCTTTTTGCCTTCGGATAGTCCCCATTTATCTCGACTTTTCTGCTTTGCAAGAGAAAATACAGGTTATAATAATCTGTATTTCTCAAATCAGATACATTTACAAGTGCCATTTCCTCTTCAAACCGCTCATAATTACCACTATCAAGCAGCAATTTAGCTTTGGCTACTCTGAGTTTCTGGAGCTCCTTTGGTAATAATGCTAAACGTTCGATATCACGTATAAGGTCATACCCGGTAGCCAAATCATCTTTATCATTAAGCAATCGAACCAAAAGAATCTTACGATTTACATCACCAGCTTTTCCCATAAAAAAGTGCCGACGCGTCAAGAGTTCTTCTGCTTTCTGATAGCACATTTCGCTAATCAAGCGCTCAGTACGTTTGAAAAAACGCTTGTCATGAGGTAAAACTATACTTGCATATGCCCACAACCCTGAAATGAGAGCCAAAGCCCCAGCCATTATCCAAGGGCGAGCAAACTCTTCGAAATATTGATCAATCCCAAGCCACTGATATACTATCAAAGAAATAATAGCTATTACAGTCGGTAAAAAGCGACGCTTAAGAGCTTGTGGATGTTCGTAAAGCCACTGGATAAAAGAAAGTATATTACTCATGCTCACAGCGATTACAGAGGTGTCGAGGCAGGATCTTCAAAAATATAATTTTGAGTAGTAAGTAGGTAACGTTGTTGGACAGGTTAAAAAGTGCTTCTTAATGTGTTTTTGTCCAACCTTTACAATGATTGTTGTGCGTATCAGGAGTCTTTGCTTAGCGATGTGATTGTTATCTGCTTAGTATTCCATGCAATGACACTGGGCTGTATCCCGGTTTCGTCTATTTCTTCAATGTTAGTACAGCACTTAAACAATTCAACAACTCAACAATTCTTCTCAGTAATTCCAGAAATCTTAGTATAGGCTCCGATACTGTATGGCCTGGATCAGGTGGGGCATCTCGATGGTACCCAAAACATTTTACAGGGTGTCGTTTAATCTTTCTACATCATCATTTTTTATGATGAAGCCCCAGCAGATAAAGTCAATTGTCCAGTGACCATTTGTATTGATCACATGCAATGTTTGGCACATGGGCATTTTCGGGCTCCATTCCGGAAAGGTGATTTTTTCCATGATCACCGCTGAATTGCCGTCAGGAGTAATTCGGATCTTTCTTGAGTCAACGGTATACAAATAAGAGCTTGTCGTGTCCTCGAAAAACCGGGAATACATTGCCATCAAGGCTTGTTTGTCCATAACTTCTTCCGGATCGGAACCATAAAACTCCCCGTCATCGGCGGTAAGCCGGTCAAGTGTTTCGAGGTCTTTCTTATTCCATGCGTCCAGATACCGATTCGATAGTTCTTCAAGTGCCGCCGTCAGCTCAGTGTTATCCATAATAGGAGAAATCAGTTTAGTGATTGTATGGAGTGCTCTTTCTCCAAAATATCAAGTATTCCGCGTTCTATTTTCGAAATAACATTAACAGTAATAGGCTTCGTCTTTTTCTCCTCCGCCAGTGCGTACTTGCACAATTCAACAACTCAACAAACTGTAAGACATTTAAGAAGTTTTTTTCTGTCTCCTGTCGGCTGGAATGATGGCGATCTTTACACCGAGGGCATGAAGGACAGCGCTGATTGTTTCATATCGTGGATGTGATCCTGCGCTTAACGCTTTATATAAACTTTCCCTGCCTAAACCAGAATCTTTGGCGATCTGTGTCATGCCTCGGGCTTTGGCAACGTCACCGAGAGCGGCAATAAAGACGTCAGGGTTCGGGTCTTCTGCTGCAGCGGAGAGGTATTCTGTGATGACCTCTTCGTTATCCAGGTAATCGGCTATGTCGAATGTCGCAAACTCGCTATTCATTGTTTTGTCTCCTTGATTTTCCTGGCTAGTTTTTTAGCATGCTTGATATCTTTTCGTTGAGTCGACTTGCTGCCCCCGCCCAACAGGAAGTAAACGGTGGCTCCTGTTCGAGTGTAGTATACTCGGTAACCTGCTCCGACATGGACGCGCATTTCCGATACGCCTTCGCCGACCGGCTCACAATCACCGAAATTGCCATGCATCGCACTCCGAAGTCTTGCCAGGATTCTTGCTTTTGCTTTCTGGTCTGAAAGGTTGGAGAGCCATCGGTCAAATTCGTTTGATCGAATAAAAGTATTCATCTGCCCCTACTTATTGTATCTAATTGGATACTTTTTTGCAAGTTTTTCCTGAGTGACGCCTTAGAGAATGAGGCATTTTGTTCAAGATCAAGGAGTGCGTACAAGCCAAAGAGGCTGTCCTGATTTCCGATTACGATTAAAGGTGGAGATTATACATCAAATCGACAATTTTGGGCTTCGACGAAAAAGCGTCGCGAGCGGTTTGAGAACAAGGCGAACGGCACACAGGAACCGGAGTGTACTTAAGGGTACATGAGGATTCCGAGTACCGTGCAACGCAGTTATCGAATTGCGCAGTAGCTTTTTCCTTCAGTAATTCCAGAAGTCTCGATCCAAACTCCTATACTGTATCGCCTGGATCAGATGTGGCATCTCGATGTTTTCCGATCCGTCGAGGTCGGCGATGGTTCGGCTGACTTTGAGGATGCGGTCGTGGGCGCGGGCGGAGAGGTTGAGGCGTTCCATGGCTTCCATGAGCTTCGTGGCGCACGCTTTGTCGAGCGGACAGAACTTTTTGATGAGCCTGGTAGTCATCTGGGCGTTTGCGTGAATGCCGGGAGCGTTCCCTTCAGAGAATCGTTCTGCCTGTTTTTCCCGTGCTGTCATAACCCTGTTGCGGATTACCTCCGAGCTTTCTCCTTTTACACCGGAAAACAGTTCCTGGTTATCGACCTTGGGGACGTCGATGTGGATATCTATTCTGTCGAGCAGCGGGCCGGAAATTTTCGACAGGTATCGCTGTATCTGTTGCGGTGTGGCGGTCAGGTTGCCGTCCTGGTCTTTCAGGGCTCCTGCAGGACTGGGGTTCATCGCGGCGACCAGCATGAAGCAGGCCGGGTAGTTCGTGGTGAGGGATATGCGCGACACGGTTACCTCGTTGTCTTCGAGCGGCTGGCGAAGGACTTCGAGCGCGTTTCTGGTGAACTCCGGCAACTCGTCGAGGAACAGCACGCCGTTGTGCGCCAGGCTGACTTCGCCGGGCCTGGCCATCGTGCCCCCGCCGATCAGCGCAACGTTGCTGGTGGTATGATGCGGGTTACGGAAAGGGCGCCGGGTCATCAGCGGTTTGCCGTTATGCAGTTTGTCGGCGACCGAGTAGATTTTCGTTGTTTCGAGCGACTCCTCGAAGTTCAGTGGCGGCAGAATGCCCGGCAGTGCTTTTGCAAGCAGTGTCTTGCCGCTACCCGGCGGGCCGATCATGATAAGATTATGTCCTCCTGCCGCGGCGATCTCCATCGCTTTTTTCGCGGTCGCCTGGCCTTTGATATCTGCGAAGTCAACCGGATATTCTGGATGTTCCTGAAAAAGGTTTTCCACATCAACCTGTGCGGGTTCGAAACGTGACGGGTCTCTAAGCAGGTTCACCGTTTCTGAAAGTGTTCTGACCCCGAATACCTCTATGGTTGACCCTGAAGCCGCAACTGCGACTGCGGCTTCTTCAGCATTCATCGATGGCAGGATGATTCGTTTGATGTTTTCTCGGACGGCCATCATGGCTATAGGTAGTGCTCCGTTGATGCGTCGCAGTGATCCGTCGAGCGCCAGCTCGCCGAGAATGAGCGTTTCTTCGAGTTTATGCTCCACTTCCTGCAGTGAACCGAGAAGACCGACAGCAATGGAGAGGTCAAACGCGGTGCCTTCCTTTTTGACGTCGGCGGGGGCAAGATTGACCGTGATTTTTTTCGGGGGAAGACCGAGGCCGGAGTTTTTAATTGCAGTCAAAATTCTTTCCCGGCTTTCACGTATGGCATTATCCGGCAAGCCGACAACAGTAAATGAGGGCAGGCCGCCCGACACGTTGGTTTCCACATCGACTTTGAGGGCATTGATGCCAACGAGGGCGGCGGCGCTGAGCTGAGAAAGCATAAATCGAGGAATTGGAATTACGGTATTCTTTCTTCATGATAGATAGTGATAAAAACCGTAAATATCCAGTCTTTGTTGACTTAACCTGTAGATCTCAGCCCGCTCGCAATGGCGTTGACCGTGAGCAGAAGTTCAGGGAGCATGGCTTCGGCAGCTTCCTCCCTTCCCGACGTTTTATGATTCCGCCATCTTCTCAGCAGATCGATCTGCAAGCGGTGAAGCACGCTCAGTCCTTCCTGCCGCATCCTGATAAAGCGGAGCACATTGAAAAATGTTTCTTCGAAGGAGCCGTCGTAAAGTAGGTCAAGAAGCTGCTTTGTTCTACGGTATTCGGTAGTGATCATGTCAAGAATTTTTTGCCGTGGTTCAGGGCGTTCAACGAGCATGGCATATGCCTGCATGATTTCAGGATCTACGGTTGCGATGCTTGTTGCAACGTTGCTTGCAATGTACTGGAGCGGAGGCCAGGAAAAATCTTTTTCCCTGATCAGATCAAATGCATCCGGCTGCATGTCACGCAGGTGTTCCAAAGCGGTACCGAAACCGTACCATCCGGAGATGGCGAAGCGGGCCTGGTTCCAGCTGAACACCCATGGTATCGCGCGCAGGTCATCAAGGCTTTGCTTGCCGCTTCTGCGTGAAGGACGGGAGCCGATACGGCTTGATTCTATGATATCGATCGGGGTAGCCTGATGGAAGAAATCAAACAAGCCTTCCGAATGGATCAATTTTCGGTAAGCCCTGTTGCTTTCTTCGGAGAGAAAGTCCATGATTTGCTTGACCGGCAGTGTGTTTTTCCGTTTTTTCCGGTGGGCGAGCCGGGCTTCGGCTACGCCGGCCATGAACAGTTCAAGATTGTAAGTCGCACTGATTCTGTTCGCGTATTTCTGGGCTATGGTTTCCCCTTGTTCGGTCACCCGAAGACCGGTTTCGAGAGAGCCGTGCGGTTGCGCCCTGGTAAAGCGGTGTGTTGGCCCGGCTCCTCTGCTGATGCTGCCGCCGCGACCGTGAAAGAAAAGAATATCGATTTCCCGTTCACGGCCTTTGTCGAGGAGTTTTTCTTCAGCCCTGTAGAGATTCCAGAGGCTTGCTCCGATACCGCCGTCCTTGTTGCTGTCGCTGTACCCTATCATGACCTGCTGGACCGGTCTGTTGCGGCCATGTTTTTCCTGCTGATAAGCGATGCTTCTCATGGTGAGTGGATTGTCGAGGAAGCTGCCAAGGATGTCCGGGCTTTTTTTTAGATCATCAATGGTTTCAAAAAGAGGAACCACGGGGATCATGCAGGCGTCGCCCCCTTCGTATGTGGTCATCAGACCGACTTCTCTGGCAAAGAGATATATCACGAGCAGGTCAGAGACATTTCGGGTCATGCTGACGATCAACGAGCCTATGCCGTCGGGGCCATACTGTTTCAGGTGATTGCCAAGCGTTCGGTAACAGCGCAGAAGCGTTTCGGCTTCCGGGCCGACCTTCATGTCGGGATGGGTGAAGGGACGCGGAGAGAGAAGTTCGCTGTTGAGGAATTCAATGCGTTTTTCCTCGCTCCAGTCGGGAAAGTTTTCGCCGTTCAATCCGGCTGCAGTCATCAGTTGTGAAAGTGCAAGGTCGTGAAAACGGCTGTTTTGCCTGATATCGAGTTTGCCGAGATAAAAACCGAAGGTTTGAACTATCCGGTACACAGGAGAAACATTGTTTTTGGCAATGTTATCAGCTCCAATGGCAAGAAGGGAGTCTCTCAGGAGTTCAAGATCCAGAAGCAGTTCACCGTGGTGCGCATAAGTTCCGGAGGGCGGAGTTTCATCATATGATTCACGCATGTCGGGCTCTGGAGGGAGAGCGGCTATCATCAGATTGAGGAACTGACGCCAAGGCTCTTTAGGGTTTCTGGATGTTGCACTATGTCCCTTTTCCCCGGTCAACTCCTTGAGCTGTTCGATCCGTTTTGTCATGGAGGGGATTGGGGACTGAAACCGTTCGGAAAGACTGAGTTTGGATGCAAGCTCATGCAGGTGATGGTGAACCAGTCTCAGAGCATACTGCCGCATTTCAACGAGTGTCTGGCGGGTTACCTCGGGTGTAACGAATGGATGCCCGTCACGGTCGCCTCCCACCCAACTGCCGAAACAGAGCCGTGGAAAATTTCGCGGATTGTCCAAAGCTGCGGTATCGAACCCGGCACTTGCCCATGCCTGGATCAGCCGCTTGTCAAGCATGGGAAGCACAGATGGAAAGATGTTATAGAGGTAATGAATGACATTTTGCCGTTCTGCGCCGACAGTTGGTTTTTCAAACAGAATTTCACCGGTTCGCCATAGTCTTTCAAGGACAACTTTGACCTCTTTGCGGATATCTTCCCGTTCGGCGGGAGTCCACATCTGGTTTTCGAGTTTCACGAGGAGCAGGTAGAGTTCCCTGTGCTGTTCGAGTACTGTTTTGCGTTTTGCTTCGGTGGGATGAGCGGTCAGCACTGGCTCTACAGAAATGTGCGAAAGTTCTGTCGCTATCTGGGTTTCTGTGAGCCCGATTTTTCGAAGATGATTCAGAGCGTCTCCCCAGAGACCGGAAAGGGAGGCGGTGCCCTCTCGGCTTTCAAGGTTTCTCCGGAGCTGTGCGGCAGAGTTTTCCTCGGCCATATTGAGAAGCTGAAAAACAATTGAATACGCCTGTACAGCCCTTCTGACATTGGGAAAACGGCTCAGGGGCAAAGATTCCTTTTTCCAGGGGAGGTGTTCGGCAAGCTGCTTTTCACCGAAGTTATGCAGCACTTCCCGGAAACATTCCAGTAAAAACTCGAAATCGAGTTCTGCCTTTTCGTAATCGACGACGCTTGTCGTTGAAATAATCATCAAGGGAGCCAAAAGGGTTAATGGGAGTTCTGTTCAGGGTGAAAAATAACCATCATCGAGGTATACACAAAGTCGGCAAGATTCCTTTTTTAGGTTAATGATGGGCGTACGGAACGGTAGAGAGGAGTGGGGTGTTAATTGGTTATTTTGTTTGTCGCTTATCGAATATTGCTTATCTTAGTTGTTAAAATTATTCGTAACCCGCTAACACCAAATTTTCAGCTGTCATGGATAACAAATCATCAAATGGTAAGCTTATTGCACTGGCAATTGGTGGTGCTGTCCTGATGGGGGTACTGTTTTACGTATCCTCTCTTC
This sequence comes from Chlorobiales bacterium, assembly GCA_022360275.1. Taxonomy (GTDB): domain Bacteria; phylum Bacteroidota; class Chlorobiia; order Chlorobiales; family Chlorobiaceae; genus Prosthecochloris. The sequence continues at coordinate 4,348 of JAKSDC010000104.1, read as the reverse complement.
TCACAGGTTTCCAGACCCCTGCGGAAAACATTTCCCCGGTTCTTACCCCTCTGAAGTCCTTTATGGGGTGGTTTCTGCTGATCTTTTTTTCTTCTCTCATTATCTGGGGACTCGGCAAGATGTCTGCGCGAGTCAGTGAAAGATGGGTAATTAGTATGCCTGTGACCATTTTTGTTATTGTTGCTGTCATGTTTCTCAGCCTTGAAGTTGTCTGGGAGAAAGGCCGTACAACCACGATGGATGGCAAGTATATCCGGACGGTGAGTCAGCTTGATGCGTTCAATGAGGGTGAAGATTTTGAGAACATTGAAGATCAACCTGTCGGAGAAGAGGCTGTAATTGAAGAGGAGGTTATTGAGGAAGCGGTTGTGGTTGAAGAAGGGGCTGACGGAGAAGGTGAAGTTGCGGTGATTGAAGAGACTGTCGAAGTCGAACAGGTTGTTCTGGCCGGTGAGGAACTTGCCGCCGCCGGAAAGCTGTTCCAGAGGAAGTGTACAATGTGTCATGCCGTCAAGGCGGTTGAAGTGAAGATGGGTGAGTATGTAAAGAAAGGTCAGACGGAGAAGCTTGTTTTGGACATGAAAGCTGTGCCGAACTCGGGTATAAGGAAAAAAGACGTTCCGACTCTGGTTCAATACATCAATCAGAACTATTAGTACATGGATTAGTTATCTCTTAGTTATATATGATAAAGGAAAAGCCCCGGAGCAAACACTCCAGGGCTTTTTTTATGGGAAAAACTCCAGGGCTTATGTTTGCTTTGAGCTATAGGAAACCGTTACGGTCTCAGTAATGCCTCCTCTCGCCTTCCATTCTGTCGTGATCGTCAGTTCCCTCGGATCGAGGACCTCAACCATGTGGTCAAGAATGGTGTTCGTAATATTTTCATAGAAAATACCCGCGTTGCGAAACTCGATATAATAATGTTTCAACGATTTGAGTTCGACGCAGACCTTGTCGGGGATGTAGCTGATGGTAATCGTTCCGAAGTCGGGCAGACCTGTTTTCGGGCAGACCGACGTGAATTCAGGGTTGACGATTTCGATCGTATAATCCCTGTCGGGGAACTGATTGTCGAAGACTTCAAGAAGCTCTTTTTTCATGGGTGACTCTTTTATGGTTATGACGCGCAGATGTTTTCCGGTTAAAATAGAATTCTCTCTTTGATTTTCCGTACATTCATACCATCCGAATTGATCTTAAACCTTCTTACTTGTCACTGTTACCGGTTGCTCTATCATGATTGATGCGGAGCAGAACATAGCTGCTATGCTTGAGGCGTTGTCGAAAGAGTACGACATCGAGACAAGCCCGTATACAATAGCTGACAGGTCGTTTACATTCGTGAGCGTTCATGACAGCTATGTCCTGCTGGACAGGATATCACCCGAAGATTTTGTGAAGGATGAGCAGATGCCCTACTGGGCGGAAATATGGCCGGCTGCTGTGACGCTGTCGGAATTTATTCTGAAGGAACTTGTTCTTGCAGGTAAGAAAATTATTGAAATAGGAGCGGGGGTCGGTGTGACCAGTGTTGCGGCAGCAGCAATGGGAGCCGATGTACTTTCAACCGACTATTCCGGAGAGGCGCTACGTTTTATTCGGCTGAACTCATTGAAGAACAACGTTTCGGTAAGTACAGGGCAGCTTGACTGGCGCTGCATTCGGCTCAAGGACCGTTTCGATATGTTGTTTGCCGCCGATGTGTTATATGAAAGAGTGAATCTGTTACCGATCGTGCACGCTGTCGACAAGCTTGTGAAACCGGAAGGGTGCGCCTATATTGCCGATCCAAGAAGGAGACTTGCAGAACAGTTTCTTGACCTTGCGTTTGAAAGCGGTTTTTCGGTTACGAGCCATGCAAAAAGTTTCAGCAGGGGCAAACAGGTCATACCGGTCAATATCTACAGGCTGTCGAAATCCCGTGAAAAAAATACCTGATAAATATACCCTGCAGTGGCGATATGTTTCCCCTCATAATGCGCAGCCATGGAAAATCATGTTTCTCGAATCCGACCTCCTCGTCTGCGAGAACCGTCTGCGGGAAACCGGTAAAACTTTTTTCACCTGTCTTGAACTCGGGGCCGGCAAGGAAATTCTCAAAGACTTTTCCCTTGACGACCGTATTCGGGGGATGATGGGAGGAAACAGCATGACAGGTCTTGAGACTACTCGAGGAACTCTGTTCTATATTCACGGTTATCAGGCTAACAGTCCCGAACACAGAGGACTCTGGGCGGTTGATCCTCTTGAGGCTGAGGTGATTTGGGCCAGGCCCGAAGCGGTTTTTGTGGCGAATCTTCGTGGCGGCATGCTGGTTTATGCGGCCGGTTCTTTCGCCGGGTTTCCGGAAAGAAGCTATTTCATGCTCGACACGGAAAGTGGCGAAGTCCTCGATACTATCGGTGAAGATGCCGCCAGAGCAAACAGTTTGCGCCGTGAATCGCTGAGCGATGAGGAACTGCAGCAGGTTGTGCTTCCCGAAGTCATGAGCCCGGACCGTTCGTCGCCAAGTCTGTCCGGTGAAGGTTTTAGTGAGTATATTGAGCAAGAAGGTCTGCTGATTACCGTTATCCACATGCCGACCAAGGGTTCTGAAGGGTTTGAAGCGACTATCAGGGTCTATCATAACGACACCAAGGTATATGAAGACGTCCTTGCCAGGGGTACGGCAGTTCCCTGTGTGAATTATTTCCTGCTTCGCGATGTTACGTTGTATTATATCAGAAACATGAATGAGCTGACCGCCGTGCGTCTCTAATGCAGCAAAAAAAAGAGAAACCTGCAGCTTCCCGAGCAACTGCTACATATCCCGGTCTCAATGCTTTTCTCGACTACATGAGAGGGCAGAGAAAGTATTCGGAACATACGTGTAAGGCATACCGGAAAGATATTGCGCAGTTTTATGAGTTCCTTGTCCATCATTACGGTTCGAAAGACGGTTCGGATATAGAGCCGGGCTCGGTTACCGTACTCGATATACGGTTGTATTTGGGGTATCTGTTGCGCGAAGGGTTACAGCCCCAATCCATTGCAAGAAAGTTGGCCGCTGTCAAAAGCTTTTACGGCTACCTTCTTGAAGCCGGTATAATAAAGGTTTCGATTCCATCACAGGTTTCCACTCCCCGGTTCAGCAAAAACGTTCCCGGCTTTCTCAATGAGGAACAGACGGCGAGTCTTTTTGAAGAGATTCTCGTTTCACTCTCTCCGGATTCCGGTTCACGTAAGAAAGAAGCTCCTGAAGAACGGTTTACCTTGAGTCGGGACCGGGCAATGCTCGAGGTGCTGTATGGATGCGGACTTCGTATATCGGAAGTTGTCGGCCTTGAACATGAACAGATCAACCTTGAACAGGGCTTCATGAAAATTACAGGCAAAGGAAACAAACAGCGGATAGTACCGCTGGGAGTGCATGCCGCCAGCGCCCTGAAAAATTATTTTGAAGTCAAACAAAACTTCTTTAGAATAAAAAATGGGGGAAGTCCCGACGCAGGATATGTTTTTGTAACAAAAAAAGGTACGGGTATTTATCCTGTTCTTGTTCAGAGGGTTACAAAAAAATATCTGTCGGCGGTCACGGAACTCAAGTATAAAAACCCGCACGTTCTGCGCCATACTTTTGCAACGCATATGCTGAATAACGGTGCCGATCTGAAAAGTGTAAGCGAGATGCTGGGCCACACCAACCTGACCACCACTGAAATATATACGCATGTAACCTTTGGGAGGGTGAGAGAGGTGTATGAAAAAGCTCATCCCAGGGCATGAAAATCGCAATACCCGGGTTTTCTTGAGTGTTCTTTTCTGTTTATCATTACATTTTAAAAGGAGGTTGCCTATGACAAACACAGACGTAAAAGAAGCCGTAAAAGTACAGGTTACCTTACGACATACAAATAACCATCGTGACGTAGAGCAGTATGCCCGTGAAGCTGTGCAGACTTTGGACAGGATCTTTTCCGGGATTGTCAATTGTCATGTAATACTCGATCATCAGAAAAACGACTTCGAAAAAAACAAGCTTGCGGAAATAACGCTTCATATTCCGCAGAACGTTCTTGTTTCCAAGGAAGCGGCGGCAACCTATGAGCAGGCTGTTGACAGATGTGTGGACTCGCTGGGCAGACAGTTGAAGAGACATAAGGAAAAGCTGCAGAATCATCACAGGTAATTTGCACGAGCAACAGGGCCGGATTTCCGGCCCTGTTCCACTTTGATGCACCTCTTAGCTTCGTACTACCATGGATTTTGATCAGAAAGGCCTGAAAAGGCGATCGATGACCGTTGAATATTTTGTTGAAAATATCAACAAGAGCCTCGATATAAAGCTGCGCCGACTGAACAATGT
>JAKSDC010000122.1 GCA_022360275.1 Chlorobiales bacterium | reverse complement strand
TCCGATATAGGTGCTGCCGGCAAGGTAACGGCTGAACATGTTCACACCCCGGGCGTGGGCAATCATCGGAGATAGCGTCCCTGCAGCAAGGGCATAGATTGCATCAGTTATGGCCGCAATAGCGACAAAGAGAGCGCCAAGCATTACGGCCTGCAATATAGGTGCTGCTCCTGCCGCCATGAACTGGGGCAAAAATGCGCCGAAAAAAACGGCTGTTTTCGGGTTGAGAAGAGCGACGAAAAAACCGTCACGAAAAATCCGCCGTGCAGGAGTCGATGAAAGGGCTCTTGCATGAACCGTGGAACGAGGAGAGCGCAACATCCGGACTCCCAGGTAGATCAGATAAAGCGCGCCGCAATATTTGACGATTGTAAAAGCAACGGATGAAACAGCAAAGAGTGTCGCCAGTCCCACGGATGCTCCGATTGCGTTCCCGAGGTTGCCAAGTGCAACGCCTCCTACCGATGCCAGTCCTGCCTGACGTCCTTGGACGAGGCTGCGTGTAACGATATAAAGAACACCTGGTCCGGGCGTTATTGCAAGTATCAGGCTAGCAGCAGCAAAAGTCACAAACACTGGTAGAGATGGGAGCAGGTCATTCATTTATAATTTCATTGGTTTGCCGGGTAAAATATCCATTGGTTGCAGACAAACGGATTCTATACCGGTACATGGAATTCCGTTTCCCCATAATGTTTCACGAGTGTACCAAAGTAAAGACAGAAAAGTTCATGGCGTTTACCCAAGTAGAGTTTTTCCCGTTCATGTTCAGGGAGATGATCAAATTCTTTTGTATCGATCAAGGGCGGCAGCACAATGGCAATATTTTCTGTGATGCCGGAAATTTTTTTCAAAACTATATCAGCAGGTGGTTGTGTGTTTGAATTTATAAAACGATATGTATGGTCAGGATCGGTTACCGCCCAATCCGGGTCAATAAATGCGGCATCTATTGAGGGAAGTTTCTCCAATATACGTGGGTCAAGGGCACTTCCATGGATGAAGGAGACATGATGTGACAACCCGGCTTTTTTGACGTTTCTGATTGCTTGTTCCTGATGCGATGTATTGATTTCTATAGTAAATACGTGTTTTGCGCTTCTTGCAAGTGATATAGTGGTAAAGCCGGCACCTGTGCAAGTTTCCAATACAGTGCGTCCTTTGAAACGATCAGCGAAATGGGAGGTGAAACGTTGATCGATGCCCATAATAAAGGTCTGCTCGTCGGCTATATAGTCATCACCAAATTTTTCCCGAATCGTATTGAAATTCATCTTTTCATCCTGACTCATTTGCCCGGGAGCCCAGCCGCCTGTAAGCGGTTACGCCGAGCACAATCAATGCTATCAGCAAAGAAACAAATTTGATCGGGTCGCTCAGCTCCTGCCAGTTGAAAAGGTAGCCTTCGACAAGCGTAAAGACGCCGCCGAAAACCATGCCCGGGCCAAGGGCCGGAACGCGGATAAACGTTCCTGCAATAATTGCAATCAGTCCTACGGGAACCGCGGCGAAAAACAGGTGCATCTGGTGCTGCCTTTTTGCTGCATCCAGCTTTGCCGATGCTTCCTGTTGTTTTCTTGCTATCTCCGCCTTTTCCTCGGGAGTTATTTTCTCCGGGGAGAGTTTTTCGTACAGCTCGCGGGTATGGAAGTCTTCCCATTCGGGAGGCGGGCTGAAAGTTTTGACGCCATAGATGACAAGCATCGGAAGCAGTATCGCTATCCCCATGGCTATGGCAAAGTTAATGCCTCTCATGGATCTCTTCCGTTATTTATTTTTTGCAATTACCCGCACATCCATCTTTTTTCGCTTTCATGTTATTTTCTGCTGCAGCTAACTCTGTCAGCCTGTTGCAAGGCAAGATATACCTAATGGTGATTGTAGCTAAAAGGTAACGATTTATACGGATATTCAGGTAGGGATTGCAATAGTGCTGTTATACAGGGCACCTCTATTAATTTGCTGTGCACCATGATTACTTCGTTGATCGGTGCTCGAAATCCTCATGTACTACGTGTACACTCCGGTTTCTGCGCTCCGTTCGCCTCGTACTCAAGGCGCTCGCGACAATTTATAGAGGTGCC
>JAKSDC010000021.1 GCA_022360275.1 Chlorobiales bacterium | reverse complement strand
TAGGGTTTCAGTTGCTCTGCATAATTAGATAATAAATCAATTATGCGTAACAGAGACAAACCCATGTCAAAACCCCGTTATTTTGTAGCACCTCAAAGAGCTGGGCGGAACAGTAGCCGCACTATGGGTTGTTGCATAAGGATAAAAGCCATGTGACACTGTATGTATAACAGTTCAGGGTTGGAATGGCTACTATTAATAGGTATTCTTATATAGCTTGACGGTTAAGCGGAGGGGTGTAAGAATAATTTTTACAATGAGTTGAGAGAATAGAGGGATGATCAGCGTTCTTTCTTGTCGAGGTGTTTTTGTTTTTTTGCAGTATTTTTCGTTCCTTTTCGCAACGAAAAGGAGTATCTGAAGTTAGAGCAGTTTATGTGTAAAACAAAAGCATTCTAATCAAGACAGGAGTCTATGAGCAAATTGATAAACATACTCAAAGAACAGGCGGTAGCCATTCCAGCAGAAAAAGCAAAAGCCTTGGGCGGAGCGGTCGCGCTTGCCGGGCTCTTTTCGGTGGGCTTTATGATGAAAGAGCATATATCACCACAGCCCCGTCAGAAGCTGGAACAACGCAATAACGAGTATGTAGAAACCCTTCAGAGCGAGGAAATCGAATGGCTTGCCCGCAATATCTATCATGAGGCTCGCGGTGAGTCATGGGAGGGCATGCTTGCTGTCGGTGTGGTGACACTCAACCGTGTCAAATCCTTAGATTATCCCAATACCATTGAGGAAGTTGTCAAAGATTACAAGCAGTTCAGCTGGTTTTGGGACGGCATGTCAGACAAGGTAAAAGATCGTGCAGCCTGGAAGAAAGCCAAAGCCGCGGCGGCTGAAGTCATGCTCAATCGCGATCTTCATCTTGCCAAAGAGCTCGATGGGGTTACGCACTACCATGCTGATTACGTCGCTCCCTACTGGGCAGGGGCAAAACAGGAGATCGCTACCATCGGCCGACATGTGTTCTACATGTGACCAGTGCCGATGTTTAACAGGGGAGCGTTGTCATGAAGCCTCCTTGCACTCAATGCTGCAAGGAGGTTTTTTTCATGCGCGGGGAGCCTTACTGTTTCGGGCTGAGGGCTGATGAGATACCCGATGTAACGTCCTGGATAAGCTTTAAGGCTGTTGTTGTTGCGCCGGTGGCGATTGAAATGCAGAGGTTTGCGTAATCCTGGGCTACAGAGGTGACGTTCGATGCCCCGTTGAGCATACTTTCCGCCAGATTTTGTGTTGTATTACCCGCCGCGTTGAACAAATCGGAAAAAACTCCGTCGTTGTTTGCCATAGCTGGATTTGTTTTGTGGTTATAAAAGCTTTTTCATGTGGTTATACCGGTAAATATAGTACAATTGATCGAAGGACGAATGCATGATTTCTTAACAAAAAAGTGACCGCATAGCATGAGTAGGGATATTCTCAGCTTAGAGCCGCAGGAGGTTTGGGAGCATTTCTTCAGTCTGACGCGGATTCCGCGGCCTTCGGGGCATGAAGAAAAAATCAGAAGATTCATTACTGATTTTGGCGGCAGTTTAGGGCTGAAAATCGTGGTTGATGATGTCGGTAATGTCATTATTAGAGAGCCAGCGACACCGGGTATGGAAAACCGCAAAGGTGTTGTCCTGCAGGCTCACCTTGACATGGTGCCGCAGAAAAACAGTGGTACGGACCATGATTTTGAAAACGACCCGATCAATGCTGTAGTGGACGGCGAATGGGTGCGTGCTGACGGTACCACTTTGGGAGCCGACAATGGTATCGGCGTTGCGGCTATTCTGGCTGTGCTTTCATCCACCACACTCGAACACGGCCCCCTGGAGGTGCTGTTTACCAGCGATGAGGAGAGCGGCATGACTGGAGCATTCGGTTTGAAGCCTGGTTTACTCAGAGGAGATATTCTTTTGAATCTTGATTCGGAAGATGAGGGCAAGTTATTTATCGGCTGCGCAGGAGGTCTCATCGGAAAGGCAACTTTCAGGTACGGCAAACAGCCCGTTCCTGAAGGGTATACGGGATTCGGGATCAGGATAAGCGGGTTGAGGGGAGGTCACAGCGGCATGGATATTCATCTGGGAGGAGGCAACGCCAACAAGATCATGAACCGTATACTGTATGAGGGGTATGTGCGCCATGGATTGCTTCTCGCCTCGATCGACGGTGGAAGCCTTTCCAATGCCATTCCGCGTGAATCGACGGCAATGGGAGCCGCTCATGCTTATAATGCCGAACACCTTCTTAAAGACATTGCCATGCTGGCCGGAGACATAAAAAACGAGCTTTCGACAGCGGAACCGGAGCTCGTCATAGAAGCCGAGCTTGCCGAAACTCCGCAGATGGTAATTGACAAGGGCGTTTTTTTGGCAATGCTCAAGGCGGTCTACGCTTGCCCGAACGGAGTGATGCGCATGAGCGGGGAAGTAAAGGGCCTTGTTGAAACATCCAATAACCTTGCAACAGTTAAATCCGGTAAAAGCACTATCACCTTCGAATGTCTGATCAGAAGTTCGGTGGATTCAGCCAGGGATGACCTTCAGACAATGATCAGGAGCGTTTTTGACCTCGCAGGAGCAGAAACTGTATTCGATGGGGGATACCCCGGCTGGAAGCCCAGCCCGGATTCAACGATTCTCAAGATTATGCGTGAAACCTACAAGGAGAAGTTTGGGAAAACTCCCGAGATAAAGGCGGTTCATGCAGGTCTGGAATGCGGGATTATCGGGTCGACCTACCCTGGGCTCGATATGATCTCATTTGGCCCTACTATCCGCCATCCCCACTCTCCGGATGAAAAAGTGCACATCGCCTCTGTCGAAAAATTCTGGGATTTCCTTGTGGAAACGCTTCGAAAGGTTCCGGAGGCATGAAGGGTGTGTAAAAGATTAAAATGTTTTTAGTTACGTTCAGTTTTTCATTCTCTGTTTGTCGTTTGTGTTACAGCTTTGATTTCTTTCAAAACAAGAAAAAAGGAGGCATGTTATGTCGCAACAAGAAACAGGTGATCTTAAAAACGTGACGAACGAGCAACTGGAAAAACTTGTCGAGACGAATGAAGCGGTCAGGCTTGAGGATGGAAAACGAAAGTGTTCTTTTACACAGGGGCCGGTAAAGCATAAAATAAAAGATTCTCCCTGGTTCGAATGGTTTAAAGACGTCCAAACTGCTTGTCAGCTATGTGGTAAATCAGCTGTTGAAAAACATTATAAGAAGATGTCGAATGCAAATTGTTACCAGTGGCAGTGCACTGAAACCCAGCCGCATGCCGATCATAAAGTTGAACTTGTTGTTTGGGATTGTGTCCAAGACCTTAATCAAAACAAAAAAGAGTTGGAGAAAACTTGTAATTGTGGTTGAACAAGCCCGATGGTCTCGACTGAAAGGGGCTCTTGTTACTGCCAAATGTAGCGGGAGTTTCCCGGGAAAGGTTTGGCTGAAGCAGATACAATAAGCAAGGGCGCCGTTGGCGCCTTTGCTTATCAGTTCCTTCGGTTCATGATGGTTATGAAGTAAAGCAACAGCATAATGGCCTGCGCTGCCGCAGCAACGTAGGTGAGCGCTGCAGCATCAAGCACGGCATTGACTCCCTTCAGTTCCTGTCTGGAAACGATTCCCTGTGATACAAGGATCTCTTTGGCGCGCCTGCTTGCGTCAAACTCGACCGGCAAGGTTACCAGCGCGAAAAGCGCGGTTGCAGCAAAAAGCAGGATACCCGTCCAGGCAAGCGTTGTTCCCAGTGAACCGGCCATAAACATGCCGACAATGAAGATGATCGGGCCAAGGTTGCTGCCTATAGAAACCGCGGGCACCATGGCCGAACGAATTTGAAGAGGAAAATATCCTTTCTTGTCCTGAAGGGCGTGTCCTGCTTCATGGGCGGCTACGCCGACGGAGGCGATGCTTGGAAGTTCGTAGACCTGTTCGCTCAGACGCAACTTCTTGCTGCGAGGGTCGTAATGATCCGAGAGCATGCCCCGTGTTTCTTCGACGTCAACATTGCCAAGCCCGCTACGGTCGAGAATCATTCGCGCAGCCTGGGCGCCATTGATACGATTTGCAAGGGTTACCTGGGAATATTTTTTGAATGCCGATTTCACCCTGAACTGTGCCCAGAGACCGAGCAGCAGGGGAGGCACTGCGAACAGAAAGTATAAAGGATCGAAATAAAACATATATCAGGGGCAAATGTTGTTAAAAAAGGATAGAGTATTGCTGATTTAGTCATGAAAAAAGCTCACAACGTACTACCTAATTTGACGACGGGAAAGATAATTTCCAGCGTGTGTTTTGTCAAATTACTAAATGTGATGGGTGCAGGTGGCCTATTTATTCAGAGCGTTTGATCGAGGATTTTTCACGTCTGGTCAATACCATACCGAGTTTCAGCATGACGGTTCTCGGAAGCAGCCTTCCGCCATGGATAAGAATTTTGTTGATAAATCCGGGGACAATGTAGGATTTGTCTTTTTCAAGAGCTTTTATTGCTGCTTTGACAACCGGTTCAGTTGGCCCGACCGGCATGAATGTCAGATGAGGGTCGATACCTGTATTGTCGAAAATATCGGTTTCGGTCAGACCGGGGCAAAGGGCGAGGACACGTATTCCTGATTGTCGCAGTTCTTCGCGGATCGATTCAGAAAAGCTGAGCACGAAGGCTTTTGTCGCGGCATAGACTGCGTTGTATGGAACACCCTGGAAGGCGACAATGGAAGAGAGGTTAATGACTTCTCCCCGGTTTCTTCGTTTCATTTCCGGCAGAAAAAGCCTGGTAAGTTTCATGAGGGTAAGATTGTGCAGCACCACCATTTTTTCGAGCGTTGCAAGAGGTACTGAATCAAACGCACCGTCAAGGCCGAACCCTGCATTGTTAATCAGCGTATCAACTGCAAGATTTTCTCTGTCGCAATGATCATATACTTTTTCTGCACTGTCAGGAAAGGAGAGGTCCTGTTGAAAAGTCCGGACATCGATGTTGTATGTGGTGCGCAGTCTGTTGGCTACTGCCTCGAGTTTTTCTCTTGAACGAGCGACGAGGATGAGGTTTTTTTTATGTGATGCATATTCTGCTGCGAATGTTTTACCGATTCCAGAAGAAGCGCCGGTTATTAATACGTATTCCATTTGTACTTTTTATATTGTGCCCTCGGCTTTCGATACCCTGATGATGCGCCTCTGCCGGGCGAGTTATGTCGGAGACAAAGGTGAAGATAGCAAATATCCGAAAGCTATTGATAAGATTTGGAGGAACAGAATGCCAGGACAAAAGGTTTGTCTATATTTACATAGAGCAATTCCAAGATTGTCATAGTGCCGTAAGGGTAAAACCGTTTGATCAGTTACCATGAATCGCTTCTTTTCAAGGAAAATTCTTTTCTTCTTCGCATTAGTGATGCTGCCGAGTGCTGTTTTTAATCTTTCCTATGCAGCAGAGGATGACGGCAGAAAGGTTGTTTATCTGGTTTCTCTTCAGGGGACGGTCAATCCGGGCAGTGCGGATTTTTTCGAGCGTTCCCTTGACGAGGCTGAAAAAGAGGGGGCTCATGCCGTTTTGGTGGAACTCGATACGCCGGGCGGCTTGGTTTCTTCGTTGCGCAGTATGATTCAACGTGTTCTTGCCTCGCGCATTCCGGTAATTGTATATGTTGCCCCCCAAGGAGCGCAGTCAGCCTCGGCTGGTGCTCTCCTGACCATTTCCGCACACGTGGCAGCTATGTCGCCAGGGACGGAGATCGGTGCGGCAAGTCCGGTCGGTCTTGGCGTCGGGGGAAGCGAAGGCGATGACACCATGAAAAAGAAAGCTGAGAATGATCTTGCAGCGTTTGCCCGGAGCATAGCCGAGGAACGTGGCAGAAATGCTGACTGGGCGGAGAGAGCGGTACGCGAGAGTATTGCCTCCACCGCAAACGAGGCTCTAAAGGAGGGAGTTATAGATCTTATTGCCGTTGATCGTACAGAACTGTTTGCCATGCTGGATGGAAGGAAAATTAAAACAGTTTCCGGTGAAGTCACGCTTGATTTGAAAACAGCCATCGTGGAAGAGTTTACACCGACATTGCAGGAACAGATTCTGATCAAGCTGGCCGACCCCAACCTTGCCTATATCTTTATTATGGTCGGTTTGGCCGGGCTTTATTTCGAGTTGGCCAATCCCGGTTCGATATTTCCCGGTGTTCTGGGGGCTATTTCTCTTCTTCTGGCGCTTTTTGCGCTTCAGGCGCTACCAGTCAATGTTGTGGGCTTGTTGCTTATCCTGCTTGCAGTGGTTTTTTTCGGGCTTGAGCTTTTTGTGGCAAGCGGTGGTATTCTTGCGTTGGCAGGGCTTGTGGCACTCTTTTTCGGATCTCTCATGCTTTTCAACACGGCTGAAACCGGTGTTTCCATTTCCATGGCGGTGTTTCTGCCGGTTTATATAACGGTTTCATCGGCAATATTGATTATCGTTTGGCTTGTGGCAAAATCGTCGAGACTGAAGCTGGCGTCAGGACCTGAACAGTTATTGGGTGAGGAGGCCGACGTCGTTCATGCCATTTCTCCAGGCGAACCAGGCAAGGTATTCGTGCACGGTGAGCTTTGGGAGGCTGTGAGTGATGAGGAAGTCCATGAAAAAGAAGTTGTAACGGTTAGCGGTTTGAAAGGACTTGTGTTGCAGGTAACAAAAAAACAGGAGAAAACATAATGTTTAGCATCAATCTTATTCCGATCATTTTCCTTGCAGTAGCCTTTCTTGTTTCGGCCATAAAAATCCTCAGGGAATACGAGCGGGCCGTAGTGTTCAGGCTCGGGCGCGTTATCGGTGCAAAGGGGCCGGGAATCATTATTCTTATCCCGTTTATCGATAAGATGGTGCGAATCGACATGCGTACCGTTACGTTGGATGTGCCTCCCCAGGATGTTATTACAAAGGATAACGTTACCGTAAAGGTAAGTGCGGTGGTTTATTTCAGGGTAATCGACTCGATCAAAGCGATGGTAGATGTTGAAGATTTCCATTTTGCTACATCACAGCTTGCACAGACTACTCTTAGAAGCACCTGTGGTCAGGGAGAACTTGATCATCTGCTTTCGGAAAGAGATGAGATCAATGACCAGATTCAGTCACTTCTTGATAAAGACACTGAGCCTTGGGGGGTTAAGGTGAGCAAAGTAGAGATCAAGGAAATCGATCTTCCAATTGAAATGCAGCGAGCAATGGCCAAACAGGCGGAAGCTGAAAGAGAGAGACGCTCGAAAGTCATCAATGCTGAAGGTGAGTTCCAGGCGGCAAAACGCCTGAACGAAGCTGCTGCTATCATTGCTGAAAACCCTGGTGCTTTGCAGTTAAGGTATCTGCAAACCCTGCAGGACATTGCGGCGGAGAACAACTCGACAACGATTTTCCCCATACCGATCGATTTACTGAAACCGTTCATGGAGAAATTGAACGGAAAATAAGACGGGGCGTGGCTATGATTTTCCAATAATGAAAAACTCCTCAACATGATAAAAATCCGCAAAATCCTTTGTCCGGTGGACTTTTCGGACGCATCACGCAATGCCGTGCGTTATGCTCATGAATTTGCCAAAGGGATGGGAGCGACACTCGTACTGCTCAATGTTGTTGAGCCCAGACCGATGGCGGTCGATATGTCGCTTTCCTATGTGCCGCTTGAAGAAGACCTTGAAAAAGCTGCCAGAGAAGATCTCGAAGAAATCATAAGGGCTGAACGGGAGAGAGGTGTTGAAGTTCAGGCAGACGTGCAGATCGGCACTCCTTCCGAGGTTATTCTTGAAAAGGCAGAAGAGCTTGATGTCAATCTTGTCATTCTCGGTTCTCACGGAAAAACAGGGTTGAGCAGATTGCTGATGGGAAGTGTTGCCGAATCTGTAGTGCGCAAGGCAAAGTGTCCCGTATTGATTGTCAAGGCAGAAGAAAAGGAGTTTATCGAGGAGAGCGAATGACCTTTTCTACCAGCTTTTTTGCTCCGGTAAAGGGGCTCATGCTGTTTTCTTCCACGGCGGCGGCAGTCTTTGCAAATAAGGATTTGGTCTCGGGATGACTATAGAAGCTCTTTTTCAGTTGTAGGTCGACTTGGGCGCAGAAAAGCTGATGAAGCTGTTTTTTGCGGTTTTTCTCAAAGGTGCCGCTCTCGCGGAGTTTTTCTGCAAATTCCAGTATGTTGTTCCAGACTGCGTCAATCCCTCTGCCTGTAATTGCAGAAGTCAGCGTAACATGCGGTGTCCAGACGGTATGTTTTTTCGGCAGAAGCTTCAGGGCCGACTCGCATGCGGCCTGGGAAAGCGAAACATTTTTTTCGGTTGCTTCGTCGACTTTTGTGATGGCTATGCCGTCAGCTATTTCCATAATACCCCGTTTTATGCCCTGCAATTCATCGCCTGAACCCGGCAATACGAGCAGGAGAATGTAGTCCACCATGGAGTCGATAAAGATCTCCGACTGGCCCACACCGACAGTTTCAACGATGATAACATTGTATCCTGCGGCTTCGCACAGGAGAATGGCCTGATGGGTTTTGGGCGATGTCCCTCCGAGGTATCCCGAGGATGGAGAGGGGCGGATAAATACCTCTTTGCTGCCGGCAAGTTTTTCCATGCGGGCTTTGTCGCCAAGAATGCTGCCTCCAGAACGTTCGCTGCTCGGGTCAATGGTCAGGACTGCGATTCTGTTGTTCGGATTTTTGAGAATTTCAAGGCAGAGGGTTTCGATGAGAGTGCTTTTTCCCGATCCCGGAGGGCCGGTTATTCCTATTCGAAGTGATTGGCGGCCGGTTTCAAGGCAACTGTCAAGAATCGTATGGGCCAGTTCCTGATGGTCGGACCTTGTGGATTCGACAAAGGTAATCGCACGGCTCAACGCTATACGGTTGCCCTGCATGATCTCTCTGACCATTTCTTCGGCAGAATTATGGCTTCTTGTTTCTGACATGATTTACTTTTGTATTACGGCCGGGGTTCGTTGACGGCCGGTAATCGATCGATCAGTATCTCCAGGATAGCTGCTGCTGCTTCGGTGATGACGGTGCCGGGACCAAAAACCTTGGTGACGCCCGAATCGAGCAGAAATCCATAATCTTTTTCGGGGATCACTCCTCCTGCAATAACGAGAATGTCGTTTCTGCCCGACTGGCGCAGGCCCTCGACTACGGCAGGTACAAGGGTTTTGTGCCCACCTGCAAGGCTTGAAACGCCGACAAGATGAACATCGTTGTCGAGGGCCTGCTGCACGACTTCTTCAGGTGTCTGGAAAAGAGGACTGATATCGACATCGAAACCGATGTCGGCAAATGCGGCAGCAATAACTTTTGCTCCCCGGTCGTGCCCGTCCTGGCCTACTTTTGCAACCAGGATTCTCGGCCTGCGGCCTTCATGGCGGGTGAATGTTTCTGCAAGATCATGTGCTTTCATGAATAGTCGGTTGCTGTTCATCTGGGAGTAATAGACGTTGGTGCTGAGGCGAACGGATGAACGGTACCTGCCGAAAGAGGTTTCGCAGGCATCGGATATTTCGCCGAGGGTGGCTCTTGCCTTTGCCGCGTTGACAGCAGCTTCCAGCAGGTTGCCTTGACTGCTTTGTGCGCAGTGTGCAAGGGTGTCAAGTGTGGCAGAGACGGCATTTTCGTCTCTTTTCTGTTTGACAGCCGCAAGTTTTTCCAGTTGGCTGCTCAGGACTTTGGTGTTGTCAACTTCAAGGATATCGATATCGGTGCCGGAGCTGCTCTCATGACAGTTGACCCCGACGATGAGATCCTGTCCGCTATCAATTCTTGCCTGTCTTCGTGTTGCGGCTTCTTCGATGCGCAGCTTCGGCAAGCCCTGTTCGATTGCCTTTACCATGCCCCCCATTGCTTCGATTTCTTCGATGAGAGTCCAGGCTTTTTCTGCAAGCTCTTTTGTAAGGGTTTCGACGAAGTAGGAGCCTGCCCAGGGATCGATTGCTCTTGTTATATCGGTTTGTTCCTGCAAAAAGAGCTGTGTGTTGCGTGCGATGCGCGCTGAAAAAACCGAAGGCAGGGCGATCGCTTCATCCAGTGCGTTGGTATGCAATGACTGGGTGTGTCCCTGTACAGCGGCAAGGGCTTCGATACAGGTTCGTGTGATGTTGTTGAACGGGTCTTGTTCGGTCAGGCTCCATCCCGACGTTTGACAGTGGGAGCGGAGCATCAGGGATTTCGGGTTCGCGGGGTTGAACCGCTTGACAAGCTTTGCCCATAGCATTCTCGCGGCTCTGAGCTTGGCTATCTCCATGAAGAAATTCATGCCGATACCCCAGAAAAAAGAGAGGCGGGGGGCGAATTCATCGATGCCAAGCCCTGCTTCGATGCCTGTTCTGAGATATTCGAGGCCATCGGCAAGAGTGTAGGCAAGTTCGAGATCTGCGGTTGCTCCGGCTTCCTGCATGTGGTACCCTGAAATGCTTATCGAATTGAATTTCGGCATTTTTTCGGCAGTGTAGCGGAAAATATCGGCAACGATACGCATGGAGGGTTCAGGCGGATAGATATAGGTGTTACGAACCATGAACTCCTTGAGAATATCGTTTTGTATGGTACCGCTGAGTTTTTCGGAAGCAACGCCTTGCTCCTCCGCTGCTACGATGTAGAACGCCATCACCGGAAGTACGGCGCCGTTCATGGTCGTCGAGACCGACATCCTGTCAAGCGGTATCCGATCGAACAGTACCTTCATGTCTTCAACCGAGTCGATGGCAACCCCTGCCTTGCCTACATCGCCGATAACACGGGGATGGTCGGAATCATAGCCGCGATGGGTCGGCAGATCGAAAGCAACGGATAGGCCTTTCTGCCCTGCGGCAAGGTTCCTGCGGTAAAACTCGTTCGATTCTTCAGCGGTGGAAAATCCTGCATATTGCCGGATGGTCCATGGCCGAACGGTATACATGGTGGTGTAGGGTCCTCCCGTGTAGGGCGGAAAGCCGGGTACGAAATGCAACTGCTCGGCATCGGCGATGTCGCCGGACGTGTAAATATTCTTGATGGCTATCCCTTCAAGGGTCGGCCACTTTTTCGATGGCACATGTCCGCATGTCTCGGAGGTATATGCGATGCTGTTTTTTTTCCTTGTTTCCGGCCGATCGTCGGCAGGGTATTTATGTCTCGAGACAATCAGATCGTTGATGATGCCCTGTTCTGCCGCACGGCGCATACCTCCGTACTCTTCGATTGTTTCAAAAACCCGCCAGGCTGATTCTGCAAGGTTCAACGCAAGGGTTTCGATATAAGCCGAACCGGCAGCCGGATCGATCACCCGGTCAAGCATGCTTTCATGCTTCAGGAGGTGATGGATGTTTCTTGAGAGACGTGCGGCAAATGCTCTGTCGGTAGTGTTCGAGTGATCGAAATGGCTGATGAAAAGCGTGCCGCATCCTCCCATGACTGCCGCAGAAGCTGCAGTTGCAAGCGCAATGAGCGTACTATATTGATCATCTTTGAAAGGTTTCCCGGTGAAGGTTGTTGCCGTTATCTCCGGCTCGCGAATAACGGAGTTGCTGAATGTTTGCGTTATTCTTAGCCAGAGAATCCTGAAGGCCTTGAATTTGGCTATTTCAGTGAAATAGGAGTATCCCGCAGTGAAGTTCAGGGTAATGTTCGAAGCTACATCGACAGGGTCTGCAACCTGCTGCAGCTCCCGGAACAGATCGCGCACCGATGCAGCAACCAGCCCGATTTGCTGCGCTGTCGTTGCCCCTTTTTCCAGCCATTCACGACCGCTTATTCCAAGCGTTCTGAACTCTTTGGCGGCTTGTGAGTAGTGGAGAAGGCCTGCGGCAGATGCTTTTCCGTTGTCCAGCAAACCGCCTTTGAAACGAGTGAACAAGTCAAGCTTCGAGAGAGTTTGCACGAAGTTGAGAGGGGTTGCAATTCCTGAGAAAAACAGGAAGAAAGAGCCGGGCTTTATGTTCTGCAGCAGTGTATTGATGAATCTCTCGTCCGGCTTCGTAACACCGGATAGATCAAAGAGAAGAGATTGCATACCGTTTTCCAAGTGTTCCACTGCTTCGGCATTGGCCTGTCGGGGATCGAACCCATCTATTTCAACACCGGCCATCCAGCTGTTATCCACTTTTTCGGGAGCAGGAGAGAGGCTGTTTTGCGGTCGTTCATCGGGTCTGTAGAACGGGTCGAGGACAAACCCGTCAGGATGCAGCCATTCGATGGTGCTGTAATCGGCTCCTTTGAGATCTTTGAGAACCTGTTCTTTCCACTGCTGTTTTGTTACCGGGCTGAATTCCTCGAACATAGCTGCTCTTCAATTGGGTGTTTTTCGTTGTGTCTTGGGTTGATGCACATATTGCAGCACCTGATTATCACGAATCGGAGTTCTGCCGAAGCTCATCGATAAGCAGTGAAATCCGGTGCCTCAGGTTTTCCGGCTTGACGATATGTTTTGCGTGCCCATGCTGTTTCAGCCATCGGGTAGTCTGGAAGTCCGGGGAGGTTTTTTTACCGTTGTATTGTTCTATCACACGCTTTCCGGAAAAGCCGATATTGCCTGCATTATATTCGAACAGTTGGATTCCTCGTGACCCGATACCTATGGCTACACCTCCAAGGGTAGGATCAGTAATGATCGTGATTACCGGGAGGGAGGCTTTCTCGACTCTCGATAGGGCAACGTGTACTTTAGGAATACTGACCATCGAAGAGCAGCCTTCATGCATTCGTGCTCCGCCTCCAGCCGCTTGGAGGATAATCGGACAGTCTCGTTCTATGGCTTTTTCGCAGGCACGCCATATTTTTTCGCCTGTCGACATGCAGAAAGATCCTCCCAGAAAACCGAAATCCGTGGCGCAAAACACCACATCCCGCCCCAGGATCGTCCCGTCACCGGTGATAAAAGCCGAAGCAAGACCGGTCGCCACGCGTGCTTCTTCGAGCTTCTCGAGGTATTGTGGAAAATGCAGAATATCCCTGTCAATAATATAGCGGGTTTCAGAATGTTCCCGGAAAGAGCACTGATCGAGGACAAGTTCGATATAGTCTTTTGCAGAGAGTCTGGTGTAACGGTAGCTGCATTCAGGGCAGACGTAGTTGTTGTCCAGAAGGGCAGGAAAAAAGACAGGATCATAGATTTTTTTCCCGTCACTGTTCCTGCAGCCCTTGTGACGTTTGATATAGAGCGTATCGGACGGTTTTTTCAGGCATTTTGAGATGTTGTGTTCAAAAAAAGCCATATCAGGCTCCTCTATGCTGTCCCATTGACCTATGGCTCTCCATCTCTCCACCCTCGTGGAGAAAATCTTTTTGGAAGGAATGGCGGCAAGTTCCATCACGTGCGAGCTCAGTGACTTTTTCAGTGAAGCCATGGCAGCTTCTGCAAAGCGGTGAGCAGGTCCTTCCGGTTCGGCGACAAGAGCATCGACTATACCGTGAGACAGTGCCTCTCTGGCCGTGATCTGGGAAATTTCAGCGGCGTGATTTGCTTTCGCACGTGTTCTGAAAAGAATGGAAGAGCAGGCCTCGGGAGAGATTACCAGGTAGGTTGCATATTCCATGGCAAGAACTCTGTCGCAGCCCGAAAGTGCGATGGCCCCACCGCTGCACCCCCGGTTCATGATCACGGAGATAGTGGGGACGGGTGTTTCTGCAAGAGCCTGCATACAATTGCCGATTTTCCAGGCAATGCCTCCTGTTTCAGCTTCTTCGGTCGGATCCGCTCCCGGTGTGTCGATCATGGTTATGATAAGGCGGTTCTCTTTTTCAGCCAGCCGGATTGCCTGGAGAGCACGCTCGTAAGATGCAGGGGTTGGCATACCATGATTCCACTGTTTGGCAAGGTCGTTGTTCTGCATCAGTGCCTGCAGACGTTCGAAATCGGAGGTTGGCGCGGATTGCTGGCCGATCAGCATTACCTTCAGTGAGCCTTTGGGGGTGTCGAGCATTGCTCTGTGAGTCTGGATAAGACATCCCCCATGCATATTGTTTTCGAGGCACACCTCGACTTCGTCGAAGATTTTCAGGTAATCGAGATATTTAGGGCGTTCAGGGTGAAAAGACAGCTGGTATTTTTCGTACTCGGTCAGCTGTTCGATGTTTTCCGCCGAATAGCTGAAATCCTGTTTTTTTTCGAAAGGGAGAAAAAAATGCTTCACGATATCTTAATCCTGGATCTTCTGGACAAACTCAACAAGAACCCTGCCGGTGTCTTGGGGGTTGAAAAATACGATTTTTTTCTTGCCTGCACCCTCGGTTGGTTGGGAAAGCGGCAGGAGGTTTTCCCTGGAAGTTCTTTGTAGTTCAGCTTCGAGGTTTTCGGTTTCAAATGCGATGTGGTGAAGGCCCTCTCCACGTTTTTCAAGAAACCCGGCTATCGGGCTGGTTGTTTCGAGAGGTTCCAGCAGCTCGATTTTCGAGCTGCCGACCTGAATGAACGCCACCCTGACTTTTTCCGAAGGGACCTCTTCGATACGGATCTTTTCATCGGATGCACCGGTCAGTACCCTGAACCGCTCAAGCGCATTTTGAAGATCGTGCACGGCAATGGCTATATGGTCGATATTTGAAATCATTTCGCATATCCTATCGATTGCAAGGCTGTTTTGATTTCATCGAGTATAACTGGATCGTCAATTGTAGCAGGCGTCGTATACTCCTCGCTGTTGGCGATTTTTCGCATGGTGCCCCGGAGTATCTTACCCGATCTTGTTTTTGGCAAACGATCGACGATCACCGCCTGCTTGAAGGAGGCGACAGGACCGATGTTCTCGCGGACATATTCGATGACATGTTTGATGATCTGGCCGTGCGGCGTGTCAACTCCGGACTTGAGCACAAGGAAGCCTACAGGTACTTCCCCCTTGAGTTCGTCCGCGACCCCGATAACGGCGCTTTCAGCAACATCAGGATGTGCACACAGTTCTGCTTCGATTGCCCCGGTTGAAAGACGGTGCCCGGCGACATTGATGATGTCATCGGTACGGGACATGATGAACAGGTAGCCGTCTTCGTCGATATAGCCTGCGTCACTGGTGAGATAGTAGCCGGGGTATTTCGACATATAGCTGTCGATAAAGTGGTTGTCGGCTTTCCAGAGCGTCAGCATCGTGCCCGGAGGAAGCGGGTTACGGATGACGATATCTCCCATCTGACCGGCAGCAAGTTCTTTCTTGTCCTGGTTGACAACCTTGACATTGTATCCCGGCACAGCTTTGGATGCAGAGCCGTATTTGATCTTGCCGGGTTCAATACCCTGGCAGTTAGCCGCAATTGCCCAGCCGGTTTCGGTTTGCCACCAGTGGTCGATAACCGGAACCTTCAGTTTTTCCTCGGCCCATTGCACCGTATCGGGATCGGCTCGTTCACCGGCAAGGAAAAGCGATCGGAATCCCGACAGATCATATTTGCCGAGATAGGAGCCTTTCGGGTCTTCCTTTTTAATCGCCCTGAACGCTGTAGGCGCAGTGAAAAAGACTGAAACATTGTACTCGTCGATGATTCTCCAGAAGACCCCGGGATCAGGCGTGCCGACCGGTTTGCCTTCGAAGATAATGGTCGCATTACCGTTGAGGAGAGGACCGTAAACAATATAGGAGTGCCCGACGACCCATCCGATATCGCTTGCCGCCCAATAGGTTTCACCGGGTGTTACCCCGTAAACATGTTCCATGCTCCATTTCAATGCGACCATGTGTCCGCCGTTGTCACGAACTACACCTTTTGGTTTACCGGTTGTGCCTGAAGTGTAGAGAATATAAAGCGGATCGGATGATTCAACAGGGACGCAGGGTGCCGGTTCAGCCCCGAGAAGCGCCTGTTTCCAGGTAAGGTCACGCTCCTCGTTCAGCGGAGCCCTGAGATTGTCTCTCTGGCGGATAATGCATATTTCAGGTTTGAAGTGAGCTAGTTCAATGGCAAAATCAAGCAGCCGTTTATAGTCGATCACCTTGCCTCTTTCGATACCGCAGGAAGCGGATATGATAACCTTGGGTTTACAATCGTCGATTCTGACAGCCAGTTCATGCGAGGCGAACCCGCCGAACACCACCGAATGGATAGCGCCGATTCTTGCACAGGCAAGCATTGCGATAACCGCTTCCGGAATCATCGGCATGTAGATGATAACCCGGTCGCCTTTCCGTACACCTCTTGACTGCAATGCTCCGGCGAACAGCGCTACCTTGTCGCGGAATTCGCGGAAAGTAAACCGTTCTTTTACGCCTGTTACAGGGCTGTCGTAGATGATTGCGGTATCATTGCCACGCCCTTCGTCGACGTGGCGGTCAAGCGCATTGTAACAGGTGTTTGTTTTGCCTCCAGCGAACCATCGGTAAAAAGGGGGATTGGTGTCGTCAAGCACACGGTTCCATTTTGCGTACCAGTGAAGCTTTTCGGCAGCATCGGCCCAGAATTTTTCAGGGTTTTCAATCGATTCCCTGTAGGTGGTTTCATAGGAGTGTTGCATGTGGAGTCACGTTTATTAGGTTAACTGCGGCTATTTCGAAGCTGTTACAACGATGTTTCGAACGCCCTCGTGTGACGGAAAAACTGTTGATTTCTGAAAGTCGCTTCCAAAGCCTCATGTTACGAAATAACGATCGTAAAACCATGACGGTGGTATGGCAGGGGACAGGCGATAAGTGTGCATTTATGGTGTTTTTTGATATATAAAGGTAAGCCGGAAAAGTACCCATGAAGATTCTTCACACAGCTGATATACATATCGGTTATAAAACCCACGGGGTTATCGACACGAAAACCGGTCTTCATTCAAGGCTTGGTGATTTCGAGTGTTGTTTCCGCTACATGGTGGATCGTGCACTGGAAGAGGAAGTCGACCTTGTCCTTTTCTGCGGGGATGCATACCGTGACATGAATCCCAGCCAGACCGACCAGAGAATTTTTGCCCGCTGTCTGAAGCCGCTTCTCGATCGTAACATTCCGGTGGTGATGATTGTGGGAAACCATGACCATCCATACACCTTCGGCAAAGTTAACTCCATGGAGATATTCTCGCTTTTCTCCGATAATATCCATCTCTTCAGGGAGTGTGAGTCCAGAGATGTCATGACAAAAAGCGGTCCGGTCAGGATTATCGGATTGCCATGGCCCATGATTCATGACTTTCGCACAAAAGAGGAGTTTGCCGCATTGAGCAGGGAGGAGCAGCATGAGCAGGTTCATGATATCTATTCCGGATTTATTATGGCAGAGGCGGAGCGTCTTAGAAAGGAAAAAACAGACTATCCGGTTATTGTTGCGGGTCACCTGCATGTTGAGACGGCGGTGATGACCGAAGGTTCCGAACGGGTCACCCTCGTCACAAGAGACCCGGTTTTTTCTCTTTCCATGCTCAAGCAGCCTGAATTCGATTATGTTGCACTGGGGCATATTCATAAGTATCAGGAGCTCGGAAAAGACCTGAAACCGCCTGTCGTCTATTCAGGAAGCATCGAACGGATCAGTTTTGCGGAGGCAGAACAGGAAAAAGGGTTTGTGATGATCGATATTGCAAAGAAAAAAAAGCTGACAGTTCGCCATATACCTACGCCTTCAAGGAGAATGGTGCCGATCGAGATCGATGTTAGGGAAGAAGAGGATCCGATGCTTTTTGTGTTGAGCCGAATCGGTGAAAAAGCACTGGAAGGTGCTGTTGTAAAGGTTGTCATTGCCTGTCGCGCCGACCAGCGAAACCTTCTGGAAATGAAAGAGATCCGCAAAGCCTTACGATCAGCGTTTGTTATCGGCGGGATACAACTGAAAGTGGAACAGAACTCGGTTCGCAGCAGGGTGCCAGAGCTGCACCGCAACCTTTCAACGAAAGAGGCGCTTGATATGTACATCAATCACAACAAACAGCTTCTTCCGCTTAAAGAAAGCATTCTGGAGGCAGCCAGGCTGCTGGAAGAAGAGCACGAAGACGACTCAACCGGGGAGCGGTCTGAGTTCTCCGAAGAGTAGGGAAAATTCCCCGGTCGTGAGGGATTCGGCGCGCCGTGCCAGATCGATTGCTGCAACCGATGACAGATCGTAGTGTTTCTTGAGGTTGTTTTGAAGCGTTTTTCTCCTTTGCCCGAAGGCTTTGCGGACAAACCTTCTGAATGCTTCCTCATCTTTGTCAAGAGGGGTAGGGCAGGGAACAATGCTTACCATTGCGCTGTCAACCTCGGGCTGAGGCCGGAACACCTTTCGGCTTACCTTGAAAAGATAGGAGACCTGGCAGAACGTCTGAAGCTGCACAGCCAGAATACCGTACTCTTTCGTGTTGGGTGCTGCAATCAGGCGCTGTGCGACTTCGTGCTGCATCATCAGGGTTGCCGAGACGATTTGTTTACGACTGTCGAGAAGCTTGAAGAGGATCGGAGTGGTAATGGAGTAAGGTATGTTCCCCATGATCTTGAGCGGGCCTTCGGCAGCAAGGTCAGGCAGGTTTATCGTAAGGAAATCGCCTTCGATCACGTTAACCGACGGCAACTCCTTGTGAATGAACGCGGCAAGCGCAGGGTCTTTTTCAACAGCGGTAAAACTCGGACTTGCTTCGAGGATCACGCTGGTAAGTGCTCCGAATCCCGGACCGATTTCAAGCACGCGGTCATTTTTTACAATCCCGGCAGACTGAACGATCTTTCTGCAGATGTTGCGGTCGGTCAGGAAGTTCTGACCAAGTTTTTTTTTTACCGCTATTTCCGTATGCTTATATTCAACTTTTGTCATTTCGGGCAATTTGAAAAAAATAACAACAGGGAAGTACTTTTAAAAACTTACGTTATTCTTGGAGTAATGGCTGAACAAAATACCCTTGCCGAAGCTGCACAATACGTTTCTCGCGGATCTCTTGCAACCCGTAAGGGGTTTGGTGAGGCGTTGCTGGAAATCGGTCAGAAAGACGATTCGGTTGTTGCATTGTGTGCAGACCTGACCGGTTCACTGCATATGCATCATTTTCAGAAGGAGTTTTCTTCCCGGTATTTTCAGACCGGTATTGCCGAGGCAAACATGATTTCCATGGCTGCAGGACTTGCTACGACAGGCAAGAGGCCGTTCGCCGGAACGTTTGCAGCATTTGCATCCGGCAGGGTATACGATCAGATACGGCAGTCGGTTTGCTACTCGCGCCTCAATGTCAAAATATGCGCGTCTCATGCCGGCTTGACACTTGGTGAGGACGGCGCGACTCATCAGATGCTCGAGGATATCGGGCTCATGCGAGGATTGCCGGTAATGACCGTCGTTGTGCCGGCCGATTACAGCGAAACCAAACGTGCGGTACGAGCACTGCACGAGCATGATGGACCTGCTTACCTGCGTTTCGGCAGGCCTTCGGTTCCCGATTTTTCTCTTGATGAAGATGGTTTTAAGATAGGCAAGTCAATCGAGCTGAATCCCGGCAAGGACGTTACTGTAATCGCCTGCGGTATCATGGTATGGAAAGCACTCGAGGCTGCGCGCATTCTTGAGAAGGAAGGCGTTACGGTCAGAGTTATCAACATGCATACCATCAAGCCCATAGACAAACTGGCAATTGTTCGCGCTGCTAACGATACCGGTGCAATTGTCACAGCTGAAGAGCATCAGGTGTACAACGGCCTCGGCGATGCTGTGGCGCACGTGTGCGCGGAAAATATTCCGGTGCCGATAGAAATGGTCGGTGTAGAAGACACTTTCGGTGAATCCGGAAAACCTGATGAGTTGATGAAAAAATACAAGCTCACGACCGAAGACATTCTTGAAAGGATATATATAGCCCTCCGCCGTAAAATATAAGGAACGCAGGAAACGCAGTGAGCCGGCTTTATGTTGTGAGTACTGTACCGACCGGTAACGAAGAAAATTTTGGATTAAAAAGAAGAATCCGGAAAATGTGATTGGCAGAAGGAGAAAGTGACTATGGCAATGCCTAATTTTAACGACATGATGAAGCAGCTCCAGCAAGCTGGAGCCAAGATGCAGGATGTTCAGAAGCAGCTTGAAAAAATAACCGCTGAAGGTGACGCCGGGGGCGGGATGGTAAAAGCAACGGTCAGTGGGAAGCAAAAGGTCATTGCTGTGAAGATAGACCCCGAGATACTCGATGACGTCGAGATGGTGGAGGATCTGGTTGTTGCGGCGGTCAACACAGCACTTGAAAATGCAGCCGAAAAGGCCCGCCAGGAATTGTCAAAAGCTGCTGGCAGCATGCTGGGTGGTGAGGATATGCTGAAAAACTTCAATTTTGGCCAGTAGGACCATTCATGCGATATACTTCAGCGGCAATTGAGGCGCTTATCGAAGAATTTGCGAAATTGCCGGGGATCGGGCGGAAGACCGCTCAGCGGCTCGCCATGCATATTCTTCATGAACAGCCGGGTGAGGTTGACAAGCTTGCCAGAGCGCTCATGGATGTCAAGGAACGCGTTATCAGCTGCTCAATCTGCCAGAATGTGACCGACCTGGGTGACGATCCCTGTTCAATTTGCAGGGGAAAAAACCGCAACAGATCGGTTATCTGTGTCGTGGAATCCCCTACCGACGTGCTTGCTTTCGAAAAAACAGCCCAGTATCGAGGTTTGTACCATGTGCTTCAAGGTGTTATTTCTCCTCTTGACGGTGTGGGACCTGACGATATACGGATCAAGGAACTGCTTGCCCGGCTTTCACCCGAAGAAGGGGACAAGGTTAGCGAGGTTATTATGGCGTTGAGCCCCACAGTGGAAGGGGAGACAACCGTGTTGTATATAAGCCGGCTTTTGAAACCCCTGGGAGTCGAGGTGACCAAAATTGCCCGGGGAATTCCGGTTGGTGCAGAGCTTGAGTTTATTGATGAAGCGACACTTTCGAGAGCTCTGGAGGGCCGGTCGGTTTTATAGAAAAACAAAAGGGTATTATTCACACCAACAATGCAGGGGAACAACAGGTCTGTTTTGATTCTCGGCGGCGGACTGGCCGGTCTGACGGCAGCAAAGCGTTTGATTGACCGGGGCTTTTCGGTAAAGCTGCTTGAGAAACGTTCCATATATGGAGGAAAGGTATCGTCATGGAAAGATGACGAAGGTGACTGGATAGAGTCCGGCACACACTGCTTTTTTGGGGCGTATGACGTGCTCTATGACCTGATGCGGGAGATCAATGTCTATGATGCTGTTCTCTGGAAAGATCACAAGCTGACTTATACCCTTTCCGGAGGCAAAAGTTTTACGTTCAATACCTGGAACATGCCGAGTCCGCTGCATCTTGTCCCGGCAATCGTAAAAAACGGCTATTTTTCCTTTGGCGAGATGCTTTCTTTCTCGAAATCGCTTATTCCTCTGGCGCTGAAAAAAGACAAGTATCCGCCGACGCAGGATCATCTGACTTTCACCGAATGGGCAAAACAGCACCGTTTTGGCGACCGGCTTCTGGAAAAGATGTTCCGCCCAATGGCGCTTGCGCTCAAGTTCATTCCGCCCGAAGAGATATCGGCCAAGATCATCCTCGATGTTACCGAAGTGTTTTACCGTATCCCTGACGCTTCCTGTATGGGATTTCTCAAGGGGGCACCGCAGGAACACCTGGTCGGTCCCTTGCAGGAGTATTCGAAAGCAAAAGGTGCCGAGTTTTTTCCTGGAACGGCAGTTGAGCAGTTGCTTTATGAGCAGGGGGAGATCAAAGGCGTACGTCTGGCGAACGGGGAAGTGCTGACAGCCGATTATTACCTTTGTGCCTTGCCTGTCCATAATCTTAACAGGGTGTTTCCGGATTCGCTGAAGAAAGAGAAGAAATTTTTTGGTGATCTCGAAAAGCTTGAAGGGGTTCCCGTGATTTCCGTCCAGATCTGGTACGACCGGCAGATAACCTCTGAAAACAATGTGCTTTTCAGCCCGGACGGTGCCATTCCGGTTTATGCGGATCTTGCCAACACGACGCCGGAGTATAGAACGCTTCGGGGAAAGCCGCATGAAGGCAAATCACGTTTCGAGTTCTGTGTTGCCCCAGCCGGGAAACTGATGGCACTGTCGAAAGAGGAAATAATCAGCCGGATAGACCGCAGTATACGCAGCTGTTTTCCAGAAACCTCGAAAGGAGCGCAGATCCTGAAATCGACGCTGGTGAAGATACCGCAGTCGGTTTATGCGCCTCTGCCGAATATGGAGCGGTTCAGGCCGACACAGAGAACCCCGGTTTCCAATCTTTTCCTTGCCGGGGGATATACGCAGCAGCTTTATTATGATTCCATGGGAGGTGCGGTCATGAGTGCGAACCTCGCCTCGGAAGAGATTGTCCGTGCTTGCAGCGATAGTCTGAAGTGAAAGCGTTGGTGGGATGATGGATATTTAGCCGAAAATGTTATCTTCATTCTCCCGAACAAATTGATAGGAAACAGTACGCCCAACTCGATTAAATGATATGTTCGGGGTCAGAAATTGCGTGTTGCCCTTGTAGCTCAGTGGATAGAGCAGTAGTTTCCGGAACTAAAGGTCGGCAGTTCGAATCTGTCCAAGGGCACGGTAGAAAGATGACAATCGGGGTGTGGCTCAGCTGGTAGAGTGCTGCGTTCGGGACGCAGAGGTCGTGGGTTCGAGTCCCGCCACCCCGACACCAAGAGAGAAACAGGGGACGTTGTAAACAAATTGTAGTATTCTTGTTTCAATTCTTTTACTTTTACTGTAAGCATATCAACAAGAGTTTGTAAAAACGAGTTAACTATGCCAAGAGGTCCGAGACTTGACGCTCCAGGTACCCTTCACCATGTGATGCTTCGGGGAATTGAAAAGCGAGACATTGTTACGGATGATAAGGATAGGATGGATTTTGTTGATCGAATGGGAAGGGTTGCTCAGGAAACAGGCACAACAATCTATGCATGGGCGTTATTGAACAATCATGCTCATATATTGCTGCGAAGTGGAAATTCAGGATTGTCAACTTTTATGCGCAGGATGTTGAGCGGCTATGCAGGCAACTATAACCGGCGACATAATAGGCAAGGTCATCTTTTCCAGAATCGATACAAATCAATCGTTTGTCAGGAAGATCGATACTTCATGCGTTTGGTTGCCTATATCCATTTGAATCCTTTAAGAGCAGGATTGGTGGCTTCTTTGGGTGATCTGGATGCTTACCCATGGAGTGGTCATACTGTCGTTATGAATGTTCGAACCAATACTTGGCAAGATTGTGATTTTGTGCTTCGTTATTTTGGGGAAAAAGAGGGCTTTGCAAAAAAACACTATCGAAATTTTTTGGCAGAGGAAGCTGGAAAAGGACGCCAACCTGAGCTAACAGGAGGAGGGCTTGTCCGATCAATAGGGGGATGGTCTGCAGTACAGGGGATGCGGCTTCGAAAAGAAAAACAAATGAGCGATGGGCGAATTTTAGGTGATGGTTCTTTTGTCAGCAAGGTACTTGAAGAGGCAGAAGAGACAGTAAAAAGTCAGATAAATGTTTTTGGTCTCGATCAATTAAACGATAGAGCTCAATCAGATATCGAGGATTTATGCACAAAGGAGAGGGTTGGTGTTGAGCAATTGCTTTCAGGAAGCAGGATACGGTCTCTATCAAGGATTCGGAAAATACTTGTAGAAAAATTTGTACTGGAATACGGGTTTTCATATGCACAAACAGCGAGAATGTTGAAAATTTCCACATCTGCGGCCGCACAAATTGTTCGGCGTTTGCGAAATGTGTAAAATCTGCACAACGTCCCCTATGTCGATGTTTTGGCGAAATTGCTCAAAGTATGTAAAAAGTATAAATTAACCTACGGCCCCCTGTCATTTTGCAAAGAGTTAAAGCTGTTGTGGAGGAGGAGTTTTTCTCCACCTTTATG
>JAKSDC010000065.1 GCA_022360275.1 Chlorobiales bacterium | reverse complement strand
TCGATACGGGCGAGAAAATCTGTGCTGTCAATGGCTCCGCGTTCAATGAGGCGGTTCATGGAGATTTCAGCAAGGGTCATGACATTCTCCCGTTCATCCTCGGGCAGATTGTTTCTGAACTGTTCCGCACCTTTTTCGAGCATCTCAACGTTTAAAAGGGTTGGCGGGCGAAAACTGCCGCGGAGGGTAACAATGTTTTTTTTGTACAGTTCTTCAGAAGGCTGCACTACTTTGCCCTCGGCATTGAACATGATGACATCGGTATAGCCATTACTGACCAGCTCGAGACTGAGCAGACGATCGTCCATATGTTCAAATGCCGGCCCGCTGACCTTGATGGCGTCAATCTGTATACGTTCGTTCGTGAGATTTTCCATTAATGAACGAACGAAGTTTTCCATGCTGTCATTGGAAAAATAGCAACTGTGGATAAGGTTGACCCCGAACGTTCCGATAGCTTCCTGCTGAAACAGGTTTTGACTGTCCAGCATCTTGATGTGAACGACGACCTGGCTGGGTTCGCTTCCCGGACTATGCTGGAATTTGATCCCTGTCCATCCATGGTAATTGCCTCCTCCCCGGTAGCCTTTTGCCGTTACCGTGTTTGCATAAATGAAAAAGCGTGACTGTTCTCCGCGTTCCAGATTCAGCCTCTGCATTAATGTCGCGCATTCGGTTCTTAGCATACTAATCAACCGTTCTTCACTGACATAGCGACCGGTTTCTCCGTATATTGCGTCAGACATGGCCATGTCGTAGGCCGACATGGTTCGTGCGATGGTTCCTGCAGCTCCGCCAGCCTGGAAGAAATGGCGGGCGACCTCCTGGCCGGCTCCGATTTCCGCAAAACTCCCGTAAATGGTTTCGTCGAGATTGATTTGCAGTGCTTTTTGCCGGGGAGATAAAACGTTGTGCGGTGACATATCTGTTGTCTCGGTTAGCTGTACTCTCAATCCTGCAATTGTCGATTTTGTCTACTCGTCAGCCCGGAGGCGAAATTATTCTTGAGGATAATACAGTAAATGTCCGGTTCAGACAATAAGAGATGCACATTTCTCTTCAAATTAACGTCTCTTTCATTCAACAATGGGCGTCTGGGTCATGTTACGAATGACTTGCGATTCTGACGTTGCCCCATCACGTACATTTTTCTTTATTTTTTTCGGTTACAGAATATTTTTTGTTGAATGATTATTGCTTTCTGTTCTGTTCTTGTTCATTTTTAATGATTTCATGGGCGATATTTGGGGTTAACAATATTTTGCTCGTATATTTTTTGTAGTAAGTTCTTTGTTATGTTTTGTAACAATTGTTAACTTTTATCTGCTTTTGTTTGTCATCTCTCCGGAAATCAAGCCAACATGCAGAAACGTAACCCTTCTGTTACGTGCTATTCCGATAATCAGGAGGTTTTAATGAAAAAACAGCCTACGTACGCAGAAATCTTCAGGTCAAGGGGCGTGAGCCGTCGTGACTTTTTGAGATTTTGCGGTCTTACTTCAGTATCTCTCGGCCTTGCGTCTTCGATGCTCCCGAAGATCATCCATGCTATGGAAACAAACCCCAGGACGCCGGTTATCTGGCTGCATGGGCTTGAGTGTACCTGCTGTACGGAATCCTTTATCAGGTCTTCACATCCAATCATGGCGGATATTGTCCTGAATATGATTTCCCTCGATTACGATGAAACTTTGAATGCTGCTGCCGGTCATCAGCTCGAGGAGGTCCGGAAAAAGATTATGAAAGACTATAAAGGCAAGTATATTCTTGCCTGTGAAGGAAACGCTCCGACGAAGGATGACGGAGTTTACTGCATGGTGGCAGGCGATTCCTATCTGAATATCTTAAAAGAAACGGCTGCTGACGCTGCTGTTGTTGTCGCGTGGGGAGCCTGTGCAACATTCGGCTGTGTTCAGAACGCTGACCCGAATCCCACAGGCGCGGTTCCTGTATCGGAACTTATCACAGACAAGCCGCTTGTCAATGTTCCCGGCTGTCCGCCGATTGCCGAGGTAATGACCGGTGTTATTACGTACTACCATACCTTCGGAACGCTACCCGAGCTCGATCGCATGAAGCGGCCCAAGGCATTTTATGGTACCAGAATCCATGACAAGTGCTACCGCAGGGCGTTTTTCGATGCGGGAATGTTTGTCAGGGACTTCGATGATGAGTCGACCAGAAAAGGGTGGTGTCTCTACAAAATGGGATGTAAAGGGCCGACGACCTACAACGCCTGTTCGAAAACCGAATGGAATGAGGGGATCAGCTTCCCGATCGGCTCAGGGCACCCCTGTTTCGGTTGTGCTGCTCCGGGGTACTGGGATGACGGACCGTTCTATACCAGACTTGCGAATGTATCATTCCTGGGTATCGATTCTAACGCTGACAAGATCGGTGCAGTAGCAGTAGGTGCGGCTGCTGCCGGAGCTGCCGCCCATGCTGCGGTTACTGCTGTCAGAAAGAAAAAAGCCGGTGACGAAAACGACCAACCTGAGGAGTAAGAGGATCGAAACGCGGAACAAATAAAGAGAGGCGACCATAAGTAACAGGAGAAACATATTATGGCTGAAAAAATAGTTGTCGATCCAATCCCGAGAATCGAGGGGCACTTGCGGATAGAAGCACAACTCGGCGCAAACAACGTCATTGAAGATGCTTTCAGCAGCGGTACCATGTGGCGCGGTATAGAAATCATCCTCAAGGGAAGGGATCCACGCGATGCCTGGGCCTTTGCGGAGCGTATCTGTGGTGTCTGCACAACCGTGCATGCGCTTGCATCTGTCAGGTGTGTCGAGGATGCTCTGGGTATTGAAATACCAAAAAACGCCAGGATCATCAGGAACCTCATGAATGCAACCCAGCAGACTCAGGACCACCTGGTGCACTTTTATCACCTGCATGCGCTCGACTGGGTGGATGTGGTGAGCGCGCTCAAGGCCGACCCGAAAGAAGCCTCCCGGATAGCGCAGAGTATTTCTCCTTGGCCAAAGTCATCTCCGGGTTATTTCAAGGATTTGCAGCAGAAACTTGTCGGCTTTGTCGAAAGCGGACAGCTTGGAATTTTCTCAAACGGTTACTGGGGGCATCCTGCATATAAACTGCCTCCTGAGGTTAACCTTATAGCGGTCGCTCATTATCTCGAGGCACTTGATTTTCAGAAAGAAATCGTCAAGATCCATACAGTTTTTGGGGGAAAAAACCCGCATCCAAACTACCTCGTCGGTGGCATGGCCTGTGCGATAGACCCCAACAGGAACACAGCGATCAACATCGAGACTCTCAGCATGGTAAAGAAAATTATCGAGGAGACGAAGACCTTTATCGAGCAGGTCTATGTTCCCGATCTGATCGCTATTGCAGGTTTTTACAAGGACTGGTTGTACGGGGGGGGACTCGGTAATTATCTCTGCTACGGTGATTTTCCTGAAAAGAGCGTTGATGATGCAGCATCACTGCTCTGGCCAAGGGGGGCGATTCTCAACAAGGATCTTTCAACTATCTATGACGTCGATCCCCGCGATCTCGGCCAGGTTACCGAAGAGGTAAGCCACAGCTGGTATACCTACAGTAATGGTGATGACAGGGGGCTGCATCCTTGGGAAGGCGAGACGAGACCTGAATATACCGGACCGAAACCTCCGTTCGACTATCTGGATACAGACAAGAAATACAGCTGGCTGAAAGCACCCCGCTGGAAAAACAGTTCGATGGAAGTTGGCCCGCTTGCAAGGGTTCTGCTTGCTTATGCAAAAGGTGATGCAATGATCACGGAGACGGTCAATATGGTTCTCGGCAAGCTTGAAGTGGGGGCTGAAGCGCTGTTTTCGACATTGGGAAGAACCGCTGCCCGCGGTGTCGAATGCCTGCAGACTGCAGGGTTCATGATGCGCTATTACGATCAGTTAGTCGATAATATCAAAAGCGGTGATCTCAGGACGGCGAATACAGAGCTGTGGGAGCCTTCCCGATGGCCGAAAGAAGCCAAAGGATTCGGTTATACAGAGGCTCCGCGTGGTGCACTGGGTCACTGGATTCACATCAAGGACGGCAAGATAGAGGATTGCCAGATTGTTGTTCCTTCAACGTGGAACGCTTCGCCTCGTGATGCAAATGGCGCAGTTGGTGCGTACGAATCGGCGCTCAGAGGAACTCCTATGGCGGATCCCGAGCAGCCTCTTGAAATCCTGAGAACCGTTCATTCTTTTGACCCTTGCCTTGCCTGTGCTTCTCATGTTTTTGACATGAACGGTAACGAGATAACAAAGGTCACCATCGTTTAAACGGAGTGAATCATGGGCAAAATTATCGAGGAAATCTATGTATGGAAGCTTCCGGTCAGGATGTATCACTGGATCAATGCTATTTGTATTGCTGTTCTGTTTTTGTCCGGCTTCTACATAGCGTCTCCCTATCTCAATCCGCCGATTGGAGAGGCAGTCTGGTTCAGGCAAATGTCGATCTTTCGTTTTGTGCACTTTGCAACCGCATTTATCTTTATTGCAAACTATCTTTTCCGTTTGTACTGGGCGCTGTTCGGACATGATAAGTATGCCCGTTTTGCCGGTTTCAAACCGTGGCTGCCAAAATGGTGGGGGAAACCCTTCAGGGAGCAGATGGCCTCCTACCTTTTTCTGCGAAAAGACGAGCCCCGTTATATCGGGCACAATCCGGTTGCCGCGATATCCTATTTCCTGTTCATCTTTGTCGGTTCGCTTTTCATGATTCTTACCGGGCTTGCAATGTACGGTGAAAACAACCCCGGCGGGTTTGTCGATACCTTGTTTGGATGGGTCATTCCCCTGTTCGGCGGCAGTTACAATCTCCACATTGTTCATCACAGTGTGGCCTGGATTTTTCCGTTTTACCTGATCCTTCATCTGTATGCAGTGTTCCGTCACGATATCGTAGATCGTACAAGTGTTACTTCATCGATTATAACGGGATATAAGCACAAAGTAGAAGACGAACCGTCTTTGGATTAGGGGAGTTTGTTGATCTGTTGAAGTGTTGAAATGGGCTGGATGGCAAGAAAGGCCATTACCCATTACCTGATAAACCATGAAAAAAATCAACGTCATCGGTCTCGGTAACATTCTTTTCGGTGACGAGGGGTTTGGGGTCGAGGCAGTCAGGCGGCTTGAAAAAGAGTGTCCGGACTTGTCCGACACCGTTCAATTCATTGACGGGGGCACACAGGGCATTTATTTGCTTGACTATATCGAGTCGGCTGATGCTGTTCTGGTTTATGATGCGATCATTCCTCCTGATTTCGACAGGCGGATTTATGTCTATGCTGACGGTGAACTGCCGGCGTTTATCCATCGTAAAATGTCATCACACCAAATGGGGCTCAGTGAACTGTTTTTTGTTGCAAATCTGCACGGAAAAGTGCCCGAAAAGGTTGTACTGATAGGCGTGCCGCCAAGGGAACTGGAACTCGGCAGCGGGATAAGCCAGGCTGTTGAAGAACTTCTTGCGGATGCTGTGGAGGAAGGGAAAAGAATCATCAACAGCTTTATCAGCGATTGATCAAGCGCAGAAACTCGTTTCTGGTTGACTGGGAAGAGATAAACTCGCCCGACATGGCTGAGGTTGTCGTGGTTGAATTTTGCTTTTCCACTCCTCTCATAACCATGCACATGTGTTTTGCCTCGATAACGACACCTACCCCTCTCGGGTTCAGTACGTTTTGGATAGTGTCTCTGATCTGCTGGGTCAGGCGTTCCTGTACCTGCAGACGGCGAGCGTAGACCTCGACCACACGGGGGAGTTTGGAGAGTCCGACGATTTTCCCGTCAGGGATGTAGGCCACGTGTGCTTTGCCGAAGAAGGGCAGTAAATGGTGCTCACACATCGAAAAAAGCTCGATATCCTTGACCAGTACCATTTCATCATAAGTTTCGGCAAAAACTGCGTTTTTCAACATTTCTTCAGGATCTTCCCGGTATCCTTTCGTGAGAAAGCGCATGGCTTTTGCAACTCTTTGGGGTGTTTTCAGCAGCCCTTCCCGTTCGGGATTTTCACCTATACCTTCCAGTATGCTGTAAACTGCTTGGGATATACCGGGGATACTGCCGGAATCGGTATCGCGGATATCATCGAAGCATTCGTCATCTGCACATGAACTGTATCCGGAATATGGGGCTGGCTCATTCACCAAGGTATCTGACGGAGTTTTTTCTTGTTTCATGGATTGTAACTTCGTGAAGGGTTATGCCATTGTTAGTGTAGCGCTGCAGTGCAACGGTTAAAATATCCCATATAGTAATGGCAAGTACTTCCGTACTCGGAACCGTATTTCTGAGTTCTTCGACATCGAGGTTCAGATGTTTGTGGTCAAACCGGTCGATTATTTCTTTTTCGAGAACTTCCTTCAGCTCCTTCATGTCAAGCAGAAAACCGGTAGTGCGATCCACAGTTCCGCTTACGGTGATTTCAAGCTCATAATTATGGCCATGACCATTGGCATTGCTGCATTTGCCATAGATTTCCCTGTTGTCATCCTTTGATAAATCAGGATTATAGAGCCGGTGTGCGGCATTGAACTCAACGGTACGGGTAACGTAAACTTTTCTTGGTTGTTTCAGAACTTCATTCATAAGATACTTGCATGCGTGGTAATACAGGTTTGCCGCGAGCGTACAGGAGGCATGCGAAAGTTGCAAGGAGAAAACAGCTTTGGAAAAAGTACGGTGATTTATCGAAAGTTAACTGATACCTCAATCAATAAGTTTCACATTGTGCTTGATGAGAATAGGGAAGTCAGGCTTTTCGTGACTCCCCGGCAGCGGCGGCTTGCAGATAAGGATAAGTGACATTATTCGGGAATGAATTTTCGGGAAAAAGCATTATACACTCAACTGTTTTTTCATCCAAGGTCACACAACTATGGTTAAAAAATCATTTGACAAGCTTTTACGAGAAAGTGAAAAGCCGGTATTTGTGGATTTCTGGGCAGCATGGTGCAGCCCTTGTTCTTCTGTCGCTCCTTCGATCAAACGCCTTGCTGAAGAGTTCGCAGGGAAGCTGACCGTTGTTAAAATCAATGTTGATGAACAACCCGAGGTGGCCGCAAAATATCAGGTGCAGGGAATTCCTGCGCTAATGCTTTTTGACAAGGGTACGATCAAATGGCGGACAACAGGTGTCTTGCCCTACGAGAATATCAGGGCCGAAGTGATAAAGACATTGGGATGGTAAGGTCGGAGACATCGTAGCTTTGGAAGAAAGCGTTACAAAACAATAGAAAACAGAAAAGGTTTTCTCTGAAGACATTGCGGTAAAATCAGTATATTTTCAAAGATATCCCCTGACAACCACCTATCATATCAACCATATCATCTAATCAGACCATAGAGAGAGGCATGGAAGGAAACGGTTATGATTACCAAATTGTGCGTGGATTTACTTTTTCTGCATTATTCTGGTTGATTACCGGTTTGGTTGTCGGTCTCTGGATAGCACTCGAGATGTTCAATCCTGCGCTCAACCTTACTCCTTGGCTGAGTTTCGGACGTCTCAGGGTAGTGCATACCAACGGTTTGGGGCTTGGTTTCGGGCTTGCCGGTATTTTTGCCGCTTCCTACTACATGCTCCAGAAACTTGCACGAACACCTCTTGTTTTTCCCGGTCTTGCAAAAGTGCACCTGTATCTCTTCAACTTTATCATTGCTCTGGCCGCCCTCAGCCTTTTTGCCGGAATGAATACATCCAAAGAGTATGCGGAACTTGAGTGGCCGCTCGATATTGCCGTGGTTATCATGTGGGTTATCTTTGCGGTAAACGTTTTTGCTACTTTAATCAGGCGCCAGGAAAAGCAGATGTATGTTTCTCTCTGGTATATCATTGCAATGACGGTCACGATAGCTGTTCTGTATATCGTCAATAATCTCGAAGTGCCGGTCAATCTTTTTAAATCCTATCCGGTTTATGCGGGTGTTAACGACGCGAATGTTCAGTGGTGGTACGGTCACAATATCGTCGGTTTTATTTTTACGGTCCCGATCCTGGCGATGTTTTACTACTTTCTTCCGGTTTCAACAGGCTTGCCGCTTTTCAGTCACAGGCTCTCTATTATCTCGTTCTGGTCGCTTATTTTTGCCTATCTCTGGACGGGAGCGCATCACCTTATGTTGACGCCGTTGCCCGAATGGATTCAGACTGTCGGCATAGCATTCAGCATTTTCCTCATAGCCCCTTCCTGGGGTTCCGTGGTGAACGGCTACTATACACTTCGCGGAAACTGGGAACAGATGCGTTCTAACTATCTTGTAAAGTTCTTCATTGTCGGTATTACGTTTTACGGTTTGCAGACCATACAGGGGCCGACACAGGGCTTGAGGACGCTCACATCATTTTTCCATTACACTGACTGGGTTATCGGTCATGTCCATATGGGGACAATGGGCTGGGTTACCATGACCATTTCGGCAGCATTCTATTATATGATTCCGAAAATTACCGGAACGGGACTTTACAGCATTAGATTGGCCAATGTCCATTTCTGGCTGATTCTCGTTGGTCAGTTGATCTGGACGATTACCATGTGGGTAGGCGGAATTCAGCAGGGTGCCATGTGGAAGGCCACCGATCCCGACGGTTCGCTGACCTACAATTTTCTCGATTCCATTGCCTCGCTTTATCCCTACTACAAAATCCGATTTGCTGCGGGCATCGTGTATTTTGTGGGGATTATTCTGTTTGCATGGAACATTTTCATGACGATCCGAACATCGAAAAATAACCCCTGAACAGTTACACGGAGGCGCGTACATGGATGTGTATTCAAAACCGGTTGTATTTGCCGTTCTTTCAGCCATTGTCATCCTCGTTGGCACGGTGGTAACGGTTTTTATACCAATGCTCATGCCTTCCACCCAGCCGGTAAGCGACTACATCAAACCGTATACGGCTGTTGAACTCGAGGGGAGGGATATTTACATCCGGGGAGGCTGTAACAACTGTCATACTCAGACCGTCCGGCCTTTGAGAACGGAAGTGCTGCGGTACGGCGAGTATTCGAAGCCCGAAGAGTTTGCTTATGACCGTCCGTTTCTCTGGGGGTCGAGACGTACCGGTCCTGACCTGAACAGGGTAGGAGGGAAGTACCCCGACTCATGGCACTACAAGCATATGGCCGATCCGCAAAGCGTGTCCGGGAAATCCAATATGCCGCCTTATGCCTGGATGGCTCAAAACCGGCTCGATACACGCTATTCAGTCAGGAAAACCAGGATTCTCGGTTACGGATATACAGAAGAAGAAGTTGTCGCACAGATAGCCGATTACAGGGCTAAAGTTACCAGCCCGTCATATAAGTCAAAAAGGGCAAGAAATGGAGTGACTCCGAAAGAACTTCGAGATGAGCTGACCGAGATGGATGCTGTCATAGCCTATCTACAGAAACTCGGCAGGGATGTGAAAAAACTGGAGGCCGGGAATTGAGTTTTGCAGCATGGGCATATATTCTTTTTACGTTATTACTGGTTGTTGTCTTTGTATTTATCATTTTCCACTATTACAACCCCCGGCGTAAAAAAGAAGTCGAAGCTCCGAAGCACAGAATGCTGGACGATGATGATGAGAGCCGGTAACATCTGCAAAGGAGGTTTCAATGAACGAACATGAAAATCTGACGGAAAGCAGCAATAAGGTGCCTAAAGGTATGATTGCTTTTTTTGTTTTTTGCATTGTTTTTGTTGTTGCATATATCGTTCTGTATACACCGGGTATTTCCGGGTGGTCGTACTATACAATTTTCGAAAAAAGAGTAGCTGAGACTCAGGCATTGGTTACAGAAATGGAGAAGGAGGCGAAAGAATCATACACCGGGGACGAAGCTGCCGTTGCCGAGGGTGCGAAGATCTATGCATCGAACTGTGCTGTGTGTCACAAGAGGGACGGAACCGGAGGAATGGGAAGCGACCTCACCGCCGAACTGCAATTCGGGGCGACTCCCGAAGATATCTATAAGTCTATAGCAAACGGAAGGGAGGGCGGCATGCCGCCTTTCAAGCAGCAGCTCAGCAAGACGAAAATTCTGAAAGTGATGGCCTTTATGGAAACGCTCCGAAAGTGAAAATATAGCATTTTGTGGCGCAGATTTAGAAAAGCGGCAGGGCTCTTGCAAGCCTTGCTGATTACCGGCCTGCCTTTCCTTGTCATCAATGGACAAAGTGCTCTGCGGTTCGACATCCCTGAACTCAAGCTTTATTTTTTCGGCTCGGTCATTTGGATAAACGAGTTGTATCTGATTCTCTTCGCGGTCCTTTTTTTCCTTCTTTTCATCATTTCAATAACGGCTGTTTTCGGCCGTATCTGGTGCGGCTGGCTTTGCCCCCAAACCGTTTTGCTCGACCTTTCGGGGAGCATTTCGCGGCTGTTCGATGGATTGTCCCGGAGATGGTTGCAGCGTATCGTGCTCCTGCCTTTCTCGGCGCTTGTGTCACTCACCATACTCTGGTACTTCGTGCCCCCGGTGAAAACCGTGCAGTTGCTTTTCAACGATTCGCTCATTACCGTTTTTTTTCTTGTACAATGGGCGGTCATCTACGCCGAGCTTGCTTTTATGGGGAGGCGGTTCTGTACGACAATCTGTCCCTATGCAATGCTGCAGAACGCTTTTTTTGATAATGACACGCTGGTCATCGAGTATGACAGGTCTCGGGAAGACGAATGCATGAAGTGTCATGACTGCGTGAAAGCCTGCCCGGTTGGTATCGATATAAAGGAAGGGTTGCAAACCGACTGCATTGCCTGTGCCGAATGCATCGATGCTTGTGCAGCGGTGACCGCACAGCGGAATATGAAGCCGTTTCCAGGCTATAAGGGAAAGCTGCTCCGTCCAAAGACATTCTGGCTGGGAGGGGCAGTCCTTTTTGTCGGTGGAATTCTTGCTGTGATGGTGTATTCAAGGCCGGATGTGACGTTTTTGATCACCCGGGACCCTGAACAGCTTCCCCCGGGAATCAACCGTTATTCATGGTCGCTGTATAACAATACGGGCGAATCTCGTGAGCTGGAGCTTTCCATGGAAGGTAAGTTTGCTATTATTGGTGAAACAGTATTATTACTGGAGCCGTATTCGTTTAAAAAGGGAAAGGTGCTTGTGAGGTCAGAGGGAGGGGAGAGTGAGGTTGTTTTCAGGATCGAGGGTGATGAACTGACGATTGAGAAAAAAGCGGGTTTTTTATAGGAAATGTTGAACCGTTGAATTGTATATGTGTTGAAACAAACAATACTGGTTGCAGGGGCGACCGGAAGCATTGGCGGAGGTGTTGCGGTCGAGCTTGCAAAGCGTGGCGCCAGAGTTGTATTGCTCGGGCATAAGCTTGAAAAATTAGCGGCGAAGGCGAATTCTATCCGTCTCGCTTTATCTGAAACCAGAATCGAGTGTCAGGATACTGACATTGCCACGTTGGTAGTCGATTTCTCAAATATGGAATCTGTTAGAGCCGCAGCTGCGGAGGCTATACACCGATTTCCGAGGATACACGGACTGATATTGTCTGCAGTTGTTGTAGCCCAAAATGGCCCGAACATCCTGCCCGGCGGTCATGAGGTAATGTTCGCTACGAACGTGATGGGGCCGTTTTTGTTTAGTCAGTTGTTGTTAGAACGGATGCAGCAATCAGACGGATTGGTCTTGCATGTGGTGTCACCATTTTATAAAACGATCGACTGGGACGATCTTGAGAGCATCAGAAATCACAGTACCTGGACTGCATACAACAGGACCAAGACGTGCAACCGGATGATCGCCGCGGAGTTTGCACGGCGATATGCCGGAAAGATCTCCTCTGTAGCTTTCAACCCTACGTTCATCGTCAATAAATCGGACCCTGAGCTGGGCAAGAGGTGGCCATCGGGGTTGATGGGCCTCTTCTGGCGTGTGATGACTGCACTCTTTTCAAGGCCTCCTTCGGTCGCGGGCGTGCCAATGGCGGATATAATGCTTTCCTATCGAGATCGTAATGCAATCAACGGAGCCTTGTTCAAATTAGGTAAACGTATCGAAAAACCTGATGAGGCAATGAATGATGAGATATCGGGAAAAAGGTTGTGGGATGAACTGGTTATAAAAACAGGGCTAACGTCGGAATGAAGGGCTATAGCTTGTCCCGAAAAGAGTACATTATCGTTTAGTTTGGCCATGACACACTCGTGATATCCATGAAAATCTTTCTCTACGGTCTCTACACAGTGTTCCTTTTTGCCATGGTAACGGGTTTTTATGTTGCGTTCAGGGGCTTTGAGGGTCTTGTCGAAGACAACTACTATGAAAAGGCTGCCGGTTATTTTACGACAAAAAAACTCGAGGATTCCCTCAATCTGAAAATCGTCCTTCCGGATACGTTAAAAAAGGGAGACAATGTTGTTGAGGTCGCTGTTTTTATGCAAGGTGAGCCTCTCCGGCAAGCGGAAGTAACCTTTTTTGTGGGGGATGTATCGCAGAGTAGCAATGATGCGGAATATGCTATGCAGGAGGGACCGCCGGGTGTATACAGTGCGGACGTATCTGTGCCATTCTCAGGCACATGGCTTATGAGAGTCGGTCTTTCAACGTCAACAGTCAAAACAAGCAGGCGATGGTTTACAGAAATCAAATGAAGGAAATGCTGCTGTCGAGCTTTTCATTTCTCCTTGTGCTGATCCTTTCCGGCTGTTCATCGGGAACGGAGGCAACGGCGGATTGCGATCCGCATGTCGGCCCGTGCACGAAAAAGGCTGGCGGTTATACGGTTATGCTCGATATCAGCCCCAAGCCTGTGCAGCACATGAAAGCGCTGATGTTCGAGGTTATGTTGTCGGACGATTCTCCGGCTCTTTCTTCGGA
The DNA here is from genome assembly GCA_022360275.1 of Chlorobiales bacterium. Classification (GTDB taxonomy): domain Bacteria; phylum Bacteroidota; class Chlorobiia; order Chlorobiales; family Chlorobiaceae; genus Prosthecochloris. Next base: position 2,774 of record JAKSDC010000065.1, on the reverse strand, counting down.
TTCCTTGCTGCTCGATCTTTCGATGCCGGGCATGAAAATGGGAAAAAATCGGGTCACACTTGAAAAAACAGCAGATAAGCGCTACAGCGGAACAGGTATCATTGTCAAATGTCCCAGCGGAAGGACCCTCTGGCGTGCAACGGTTTTCATGGACGACAACACCAAGCCCGCGTTCACGTTCAATGTCCAGGACTGAAACTCATGGATCGGGTACTATCCGTTGTGACCACTGTCTGCTCGATATGAAACCGGAGGCAGCCGTTACGGCAGATTTCGACGGAGAAACGAAATATTTCTGCTGTCATGGCTGTCTCGGGGTGTATGAGCTGATTCACAAAGAGTCTCTCGCCACCTTTTACAACAGCCGTTGCGGTTGGACACCCGGTCCTCCGGAAAAGACAAACGTTGATGCGGCCGTATTCAAGGATTCTGTCCGTAGATCCGGTACCAAATCGTCTATCGATGTGGTGCTTTCGGGGATACGGTGTGCATCCTGCGTATGGCTTGTTGAAAAGTTTCTCCCGAGAAAGACGGGAGTGCTTTCGGCCAGGGTTAACTATGCCACGCACCGTCTCACTGTGGAGTGGGAAGAGCAGAAGACTTCGCTGCGTGATATCCTCGAGGCAGTTCGTTCTATCGGCTACACTCCGCACCTTTACCGCAAGACCGCATTCAATGAGGCTCTCAGCCGTGAAAAAGACGATCTCCTGCTCAGGTTCGGTACGGCGGTCTTTTTTTCCATGCAGCTCATGCTGTTTGTCACCGCTCTCTATGCCGGTTTTTTTCAGGGTATTGAAGAGCAATACAGAAAGACGTTTCAATTGATTTCCTGGGCGCTCGCAACGCCTGTGCTTTTTTATTCGGGATATCCCTTTCTGAAAAATGCGCTCCGAGCGATACGCAAACGTGCGCTCAACATGGATGTGCTTATTGCGTTGGGATCGTTTTCCGCCTATGCATACAGTATCGCAATGATATTCCGGGGCGGAGAGGTGTATTTCGATACTTCGGCCATGATTGTCACGTTCGTTCTGCTCGGCCGTTTTTTGGAGGCGGGGTCGAGACTGAAAGCCGGTCATACGTTGACGTCGCTTATCGAAATGCAACCGAAAGAAGCACGTCTTGTTACGGAGGGCCACAACGTCACTATAGTTCCGCTGGAAGAAATTAACCCCGGAGACACGATCGAGGTGCTTGCAGGAGAAAAAATTCCGCTTGACGGAACGGTCATTGACGGTGAGTCTGAAATCAACGAGGCAATGCTGACGGGGGAATCTGCACCTTCTTTCAAATCAGCAGGCGGAGAGGTGTTTGCCGGGACTTTTTCACTCAACGGCAGATTGTCCGTTCGGGTGTCGGGCACGGCAAACGATACCGTGCTCTCGAAAATCATACAAACGGTTGAGGACGCACAATCAAGGAAAGCCCCGATACAGGCCGCTGCCGACAAGACGGCCGGTTATTTTGTCCCTCTTGTCATGCTTTTTGGGCTTTTGACGTTCCTCTACTGGAAATTCACGGCGATGGATACAGGAACGGCCTTGATGAATGCAATATCCGTTCTGGTGGTGGCTTGTCCTTGCGCGCTGGGTTTGGCAACACCCCTTGCAATACTTCTCGGCACAAGCTCGGCGGCAAAAAAAGGAATTCTGGTCAAGGGTGGGGATGTTTTTGAAACCGTTTCCGGGACAAACCGGGTCGTTCTCGATAAAACCGGCACCATTACCAGCGGTACGCCGTCGGTAACCGATATTGTGGGTGTGATTGCACGGGAAAAACTGCTGCAGTATGCGGCATCCATTGAGAAATATTCCGAACATCCTGTAGGAAAAGCTGTTGTGCAGGCATACGATGGGGACTTGCTGGAGGTGGCCGGTTTCCGGGTCACTCCCGGCAAAGGGGTTTCAGGGACAGTGGATGGGAAAATCTGTCTGGCCGGCAACCGGGCTTATCTGCTCGAAAGTAAAGTTTTTCTTTCTCCTGAAACGGAAAAGGTCTTTGAAAGGCTTACCCGTAATGGAAAGACAGTGGTGTTTCTGGCCGTTGAAAACCTGTTTGCAGGAATGATCGGTTTGATCGACAATGTTCGGGATGATGCGTCCACTCTTGTTAAGGCGCTTAACAAAAACGGGATTCGAGTCAGCATGCTTACCGGTGATGTTCCGAATGTTGCACAATACGTTGCGGCACAGTGCGGAATAAACGACATCAGGGCGGGATTGAATCCGATTGAAAAAGCTGCAGTGATTCAGTCAATGAGATCGAAAGGCGATACCGTTATCATGGTGGGAGACGGTATCAACGATGCACCTGCGCTTACCGAAGCCGATACCGGTGTTTCCCTCGGTCATGCGAGTGACATTGCTCTCGAAAGTGCAGGGGTGGTTATCATGCAGGATAATCTCAGCCTCATTGCTTCGCTCATCGACGGTTCGGGACGATGTTTCAGGATTATTCGCCAAAACCTCCTCTGGGCTTTTTCCTATAATCTCGTTGCATTGCCATTGGCGGTCGCCGGGTACCTGCATCCGATTATGTCGGCACTGCTGATGGCTTCGAGTTCTCTGATTGTGATGGGAAATGCGTTAAGATTGAGAAGGTTCTGAAACACTGACAAGTAACGAGAGACAACTGGAGGGCACCTCTCTTTATTCCGCGATTCAGTTGCTTCGTTGAGCGGATGGGAGGGGTTTCTGTGCTCCGTTCGCCTTGCACTTGAACCGCTCATGACAATAAATAGAGGTGCCCTGAGGAGAGAGTATTCAGCCAACAAG
>JAKSDC010000035.1 GCA_022360275.1 Chlorobiales bacterium | reverse complement strand
CACCAGACCGATGATCAGAATGCCCGCAAAAACAAGCGCTTCGATCAAGGCGAACTCACCAAGCTGTTTAAAAACAGTTGCCCAGGGAAAAAGAAACACAACCTCGACATCGAAAATGATGAAGATCAGGGCAACGACGTAGAAACGTATATTGAATTTTATCCATGCGGATCCTACAGCTTCTTCACCGCATTCGTAAACTGCAAGTTTTTCGGGATTGGGTCTGCTGGGGCGCAAAAGGCGGGCTGTCAGATAGCCACCGACGACAAAAATGATACCGAGAAGGAGGAAAACAAAAACGGTGCCGAAATCACTCAACGTTTGGTCCATAAGAATATATTTGACGTTGATATCCCTGGCTCATGAGACTCTGTTTTGACAATCCCATCGACAAGTGCGCGCAATATAAATAAAATTGTTGTGGGAACCACAAAAAAAGACCCGAAGAAGAAAAATTTTTCTTTTGTAATAAGCCCATCCTAAAGGGCAAAAAGAAACACGTAAAGGAAAAATTACTTTTCTCCGAATATTTTTTCACTTAATGAAGTGAGGTAGCGGAAGGCAAAAAAAATCAACAATAGCGATAATCCAAGAATCAGAGACTGTATGATCCAGGTTTGGCCAACAAACATCGACAGCGCATTTCCTATGGTTGCCGAAAGAAACAGCCACAGTATCGGTAGCCAGGCAATGACAAAAACAACCCGTAAAGCTGTTTTCATCAACTGTTTTCTTTTCTCGCTCATTGTAACTCAGGTTTCGTCAAAAAACAGCCCTCCGATCTGCGATGCAAGGGCAGGGTCAAGATGCTTCAATATCATATGCTGCTCCCTGAGCCCTTTGAAATCACCTTGCGAAAGACAGTACATGGCCATCTTACAGTGTGGCTCGGCACTATCGGGCTCCAGTTCAAGAGCCTTCTCGATTGCGGCCCTTGCTTTGTCATACTGACCAATATCGATATAAACATCCCCAAGCAGACAATACGCATCGACATATGAAGGATCGATCTCCAAAACCCTTTCAAGCGTGCTGATCGCATCCTCTTCTCTCCCCATCGTGAGCTGCACAAACCCGAGATTTTTGTATGCGTTCAGAAAATCCCTGTCGAGCGCGACGGCACGAAGAAAATCCTGGCCTGCCTGCCGATAGTTGCCGGTGGACATATGAGCAACTCCCCTGGAATACAGGACGTTAACATTCCGATGATCTTGTTTTATCAGTTTGTCCAATATGGTCACCGCCTGACTATAACGGCTGCCGTCGATATAGGCCAAGGCAAGTTCATACTGTTTCTCGTTATTTTCCAGATCACTCCCGGCTTCTTTCTCAAGCCTTTCAATTTCCTGCATGTTCACCTTTTTGTTTCTTCTGTAGCAAGTTGTCAAATGTTTCCTGAACGGCCTCGAGCTTTTCTACCTGCTCGATGATGCGCGAAGCAAGCCACTCTGCGAACTGTGGCGAACCGTTGATACAACGAATATACTGCTTGCAGGCAAATGGAGATTTCTCGAGCAGCGTGCGCGCCTCATATTCTGTTTCGCTGTTGTCAGCAAAAAAACCATAGGGAAACATCACTACGCTGTCATACCCTTCTGCCATGAATTCCTGAAATGCTTTCTGAACGGTCTCCGCAGTCCACTCTCCTCCGGTAGTATGGTTCATGCAGCCCTGCTTGACACCATGAAAAACATTCCGTGGATCATCCATGATCCGCTGTTTCATCATTTCGAAAAACTCACCGGTTTCATTCAGTCCGGTAAACACCTTGGGAGGGTTACCGGCACGATCCCGCACAAGCGTACCATGAATCACCAGCACAAGCCCTTTTTTAACACCCTTGCCCACATAAGACCTGTCAACGTTCTGAAACAGGTAATCGGTATAGATCCTATGCAACTCCTCATCCTGCCAGAGTTTGTTCAGCAAGCGCACCTTTTCGAACCTGTCGTTACCGTAAGCATCCGTTACCATCTGGCAGGCCACACCACAGGAAAAAGCAGATTCGACAGGAATCATCGGAACAACAATCACCCCGTCATATTCGGCCTGCACTTCAAAGAGTGTATCTTCAAGATAAGGCGGCACAAAGTAATAAGAGTCAATAACATCGACATCAACGGAAGCCAAAACAGGCCGAGTGTCCCTGCTGATCAGATTCGCAATGGACATTGTCTGTGTCCGGTTGGTATCGACCAGCGTAGATTCATAATTGTGCAGCCGCCAGTCAATGTAGTGCCGGGTTGACCGGTAATCCGCGATCATGTAGATCAGGAGCTTTGGTACCTTGACGATCTGCCGGGTTATTACCTTGACTATTCTTCGAGTACTCGGCCAGAGGTTTCTGAGCGTAAGCCTTTCAACCTCACCATAGGTTACGATAAGAACAGCATACCTTCTTTTCTTCACAATCCTATCCACCACTTTAATTCAGCATACATGCTCAGAAAACCGATCAGGCTTCCAACAAGAGTCTGCATGAACGTATGTGCTTTCAGATAAACCCTCGACCACATCAGTACCGGCACAAGGAACAAAAGCCAGAACGCAACAACTCCGAACTGCAGATACAGCAAAGCGATCGAAGAAGCCAGCGTAAGCAGGTGAACGCTGATCTTCCATTGCAGGGTAATCAGGAGAATAAGCACAGTATTAACAGCATTAAACAGTAAAATCCCGGTAAAAATTCTGGGGGCCTCGATCTGCTGCATCAGTTCGTATCCGAGAAAATTAACCCCGACCATCACCAGCAAAGGCAGAAAGCGCTGTTCGCGAAAAGTTATATTGTAGTCGGAAACCTTTCCGATTTTTTTCAGCCCGTAGATCAGTAACACAGGAACGATAGTGCTTGCAAGAAAGAGAACCAGGAGATAATACCACCTCGCCGGATCATCACTGAATCCAAAACATGCAATCAGAAAATATGCTGCAGGTGCAACAACTATAGGACTGACCACCCAGGATGTCAGGGATGCAAAGCGATGGTGCGACATGAAGTAAGCAATGAGCAAAAAAGAAGTTACGCATAAAAAAAGAGCTATGACGGAAGATAGTTTTTATAAAACAAAAAACCACGTATATTCTCTTTTTACTGCAGATTGCGAGAGTGGTGAAATTGGTATACACGCTAGTCTTAGGAACTAGTGCCGGAAGGCGTAAGGGTTCGAGTCCCTTCTCTCGCACGTGACCCGGACCGTTTCACTCGATATAGATTGCTCAGAGGATACCTCTAATAAATTGTCGTGAACGGCGTGAGTTCGAGGTTCTTCTTATTAGCCAAAGTGGCGGAATTGGTAGACGCGCTGGACTCAAAATCCAGTGGGTGTTTAACCCGTGTGGGTTCGAGTCCCACCTTTGGTACCACTGTCCTGCAGCAAAACAAAGCCAGCATGGAAAAAATGTATTCCCCCTGGAGAGAACTGTATATGGAGTCCTTCAAGGACGAAAATCATCCTTTCCATCCGGCAAAAGACATCTTTACCGATATTCCTCCTGAAGAAGACGAGGAACGTTATGTGCTGCACCGCGCGGAAAAGAGCTTCATTATCATGAATCTTTTTCCCTATAACTGCGGACACCTCATGGTCATCCCCTTCAAACAGACCCCGGAACTTTCAGACCTCGACGATGCAACCAAGCTTGAAATCATGCAGCTCACCGATATCTGCATAGAAGCATTGCGCCAAACAATCCACCCGCACGGTTTCAATTTCGGCGTCAACGTAGGAAAAGTTGCCGGCGGCAGTGTCGATTCACATATCCACTTTCACATTGTGCCGCGCTGGGAGGGGGATACGAATTTCATGCCCGTCATTGGCGAAACGAAAGTCCTGAGCAACGACATGCGTCGTCTCTACAAGCAGCTGCGCGAAACAATACAGGAAATAGTGCAGAAGAAAGCCGGGCAATAAGCAATTATGGAAAGGTCTGGAAGCCCCGTAACCGGCAACACTTCCCCGCACCCTTTCATGAAGGTTTCGGATCGGCTGTCTCCATCCGGCAGTACCGAATGGCAACTGGTCCGTGATCCTGAATCGGAACTGATCTACCTCTCTCCACGACCGGACGAAACAGAGATCAATACCTATTACCCTTCTGCTTTTTACGATCCTCACCTTTCGATTACAAGCACCCGAACCTTTCGAGACAAACTTTACCTTGCTTTTCGAAACACCGTGCTCAAAAAAAAGGCATCGCTGATCGAGAACAGCAGTCATCCTCTTTCTTTCCGCTCAAAAATCATAGAGGTTGGCTGTTCCTCCGGCGAACTCCTTAACATGCTCCGCCGAAGAAACGATATACCTCCGGAAAACTGTCTTGGTTTCGAGAAAAACCGCCGATCGGCATCTCATGCAAGAAAGATTTTCAACCTCGACGTTCAGACTGCCGACTTCTGTGACAGCTCACTCAGCGGCGCATACGACCGCATTATCTTCTGGCACACGCTCGAACATATTCACCGGATCAACGAAACCCTTGACAAGGCTGCGCAATGCCTCGGCCCAAACGGAGCCATGGTTGTCACACTGCCCAACGCCGGAAGCCTCGATGCAACCCTCTACGGCAAACACTGGACCGCCTGGGATGCTCCCCGCCATCTCTACCATTTCACTCCTGCTACACTTGGCAAGCTGCTCAACAAGCATGGCCTCCAAATAACCTCCATGCGCCCTTTCACTCCGGACACCTTCTACAACGCTATCTACAGCGAGAAAAACATCCTTAGAGAAAACGGCGGTTCAGACTTGATGCACTTGGCAAGAGGGGTCATGCGGGGAATACAAGGCATGGCTGCAGGAGTAAGAAATAATGAGCTGTCTTCGACACTTGTGTATATCGTAAATCGATCAAGACCTGCTCCCTGATGCATTCTTGTTCAGCTCAGCATCTATCCAATCTGTTCCATACTACCCGTCATCGCCTATGGCCTGAGGAGGACAATCCTCGATTTGTTCACGGCAAAGATTGATTTCTTCATCGGTTTCCGGTTGCCTGCTGACATACGCATAGCCTTCTTCATCCGATGCAAAACAGTCAGGCGCCGCGACGTAGCAGATCGTACAAGCGGTGCATCCCTCACCATTCGGGTCTTCTGGATCAGTACAGTAAAAAGGCCCGCGTATATTTTGCGGGTGTTTTATCTCCTTGTTTGCCATGGACCATTTTCTGATTTTTGTGTTCTATTTCCTCGGTTCACTAACATTAATAAACCCACGCAAAAGAACAAACTTTCGACCCTGCCCCCCGGCCAGACTCACTAACGACCCTCTGTTTTCACCACACAGGAAACCGGAAAGACTGCCGCCAACTGAGAATGCGATACTGCCAGAAAAGTTCGGGAACAAACAACAAAAACGCATTGTAGAATATGGTGGCATGTAAATATTTCGAAACCACTTATCAGGATCGTAAACAAACATGGCACAGTCGCAAACCTGGCATAGTGAAACTGCTGAACAGGTTTTTCAGTTGCTTTCGACCTCGAATAAAGGCTTGACCGACAGCGAGATTGCATCGCGCACGGCCCGGTACGGCACCAACCGTCTGACCCCTGCAAAAAAACAGCATCCCGTTGTGAGATTTCTGCTACAATTCAAAAATATCCTTATTTACGTGCTCCTGGTAGCGGCCGTCGTGACCGCCTTGCTTGACCACTGGATCGATGCCTGGGTCATCTTCGGCGTGGTAATCATCAACGCGCTGATCGGATTTATTCAGGAAGGAAAAGCAGAGAAAGCCCTGGATGCAATTAAAAACCTCCTTTCCCCCCAGGCGACGGTTCGCCGAAACGGCCGCACAGCCACTGTACCCTCCGAGCAACTGGTACCAGGCGACATTGTCATTTTGCAGTCGGGAGACAAGGTACCGGCGGATATGCGGCTGTTTTCCGTCAGAAACCTTCGTACCGACGAATCCCTGTTGACAGGAGAATCACTTCCTGTAGAAAAAAACAGCGAGGAAGTCAAGAGCGACGCTCCGCTTGCCGAACGCACAAATATGACATTTTCAGGAACACTTGTCACTTACGGAAAAGGGGAAGGTATTGTTATCGGCACCGGTGACCAAACGGAAATTGGCCGGATCAGCTCCATGCTCGGGAAAGTGGAGACCCTTGAAACACCTTTGCTTCAACGCATAGACGAGTTCGCCCGAACCCTGACCGTTGTAATTGTTCTGCTTTCTGCGCTGCTTTTTAGTTTTGGTGTGTTCGTCAGAGGATATTCGTTGACAGAAATGTTCAATGCGGCCGTTGGGCTTGCAGTTGCTGCCATTCCTGAAGGTTTGCCTGCAATCATGACCATAGCACTGGCGATCGGTGTCCAGGCAATGGCGCGCAGAAAAGCCATAATCCGCAGATTGCCGGCGGT
>JAKSDC010000054.1 GCA_022360275.1 Chlorobiales bacterium | reverse complement strand
GCCAATGCTGTGATGGCAGGTTTGGGTACAGCGGAAGATGTGCCACCGTTCTATATGTATTCGGAAGTGTTCCAAGATGCGTTGGTTGACTTGATGGAAAGTGGAAAGTTGCTTGGAGCATCAACAACTTCATTGACGCTTTCTGAGCCACAGATTAAACGCGTTTACGACAATATGGATTACTATGCTTCACGCATCGTTCTTCGTCCGCAGGAATTGTCGAATAATCCTGGTGTTGTTCGTCGCTTAGGTGTGATTGCAATCAATACAGCGATTGAGGCAGACGTTTATGGCCATGTTAACTCGACTCACATTTGCGGTACACGGTTGATGAACGGTATTGGTGGTTCAGGTGATTTTATTCGTAATGCTTACCTTTCCATCTTTGTAGCACCGTCCATGGCTAAGGGTGGTAAGATTTCCGCTGTTGTGCCAATGGCATCACATATTGATCACTCTGAACATTCGGTTAGCGTGTTTGTTACCGAGCAAGGTCGTGCAGACCTTCGTGGTCTTGGCCCAATTGAACGTGCTCATGCGATCATCGAAAATTGTGCTCATCCGAGGTTCAAAGATTATCTGCGTAAGTATGTTCAGGAATCACCTGGTGGTCACTTGCATCATGATCTTACGAAGTGCTTTGAATTGCACCGCAACTTCCTTGAGTTTGGTGAGATGTTGCCTGAGTAAGCATATTGGAAAAAAGATCAAACAGTCGATTAGAAGCCGTGACTTTTTGTCACGGCTTTTTTTATTGATATTGATGTAGTGTAAATCCTCGAACATATGAGTTGTTATTTTGCCGACGTGTAGAGTACTATTCTGCCCGATTGTGGAAGTTTATAGGAAGTAGTCATAGGTGTTGGTGGCTAAATGACTGATTTTGTGGTGATAGCATGGATTGGCTTTGTATTGTTTCTCGGAGCAATTGTGCAGGGAGCAGTGGGTTTTGGTTTAGGCTTGGTTGCGATACCTTTGTTGGTTTTGGGTGGAGTGCCACTGCAAGCTGCGATAGCAATTATGTTGATGACGGTGGTATTTACG
>JAKSDC010000024.1 GCA_022360275.1 Chlorobiales bacterium | reverse complement strand
TGTATCATAAGTGTTGCATCACCGCCGTCGTCAACAATGACGTTTGGCCCTTTGCCGTCCGGAAACGCCAGTGCCTGGCGAGTACACCACCAGTATTCATCGAGCGTTTCTCCTTTCCAGGCAAAAACAGGAATTCCTGCGGCTGCAATTGCTGCTGCGGCATGGTCCTGGGTCGAAAAGATATTGCAGCTTGCCCAGCGGACTTCAGCGCCAAGGTCTGCAAGAGTCTCGATAAGAACAGCAGTCTGGATAGTCATGTGCAACGAACCCGTAATACGGGCTCCTTTCAACGGCTTCTTGCCCGCATACTTGCGACGGGTGGCCATAAGGCCGGGCATCTCTTTTTCTGCAATTTCGATTTCTTTTCTTCCCCAGTCAGCCAAAGAGATATCTGCCACTTTGTAGTTGAGTACTTCAGTGTCAGTTGTCATCATAGTGATAGTGTGTTTTTTATCTTGAGAAATATCGCATCACAGGTTGAATGCTTTTTTCAAATCGCCGACTTTGTCGGTTTTTTCCCATGGGAAAATGTCTCTTCCGAAATGACCATAGGCTGCCGTATCCTGGTAACACCACCCTTGGGGTTTGTCCAGGCTGAAATGCCGGATGATCGCCGCAGGTCTCAAGTCAAAGATCTGTTCGGCTTTTTCCTGGATTTCGGCGTCGTTGTGGCCGTTAACCGCGGTGCCGTGAGTATCGATGTGCACCGACACAGGGCGTGCAACACCGATTGCATAAGAAACCTGAACAGTACATTTTTCTGCGAGTCCCGCTGCTACGATATTTTTGGCGACATGGCGCGATGCGTAGGCTGCGCTGCGGTCAACTTTTGACGGATCCTTGCCGCTGAATGCTCCTCCACCGTGTGGAGCTGCGCCGCCGTAGGTATCGACAATGATTTTACGCCCGGTCAGACCGGTATCGCCGTGAGGTCCGCCGATTTCAAAACGCCCAGTGGGATTGATATGAAATTTGGTATTCTCATCAAGCATGTCGGCAGGAATGACTTCCTTGACAACATTTTCGATAACATCTTTCTTGATGACCTCCTGCCATTCCTTTTCACTATAACCTTCCGGTTCGGGATCGTGCTGGGTAGAGACGACGACAGCGTCAACTCTCTTTGCAATATCGTCAACATACTCGAGTGTAACCTGGCTTTTTGAATCGGGGCGAAGGTAGGTCATTTTGTTGCCCTCGTGGCGGATGTCGGCAAGCTTTTTTACGAGAGCATGAGCATACTGGATAGCAGCAGGCATCAGTTCAGGGGTTTCGGTACAAGCGTAACCGAACATCATTCCCTGGTCACCGGCTCCTACTCTGTCAAGCTCATCTTCAATATCTTCCTTGCGGTCGACACCCCTGTTAATATCCGGCGATTGGCTGTGAAGCGCCGAAAGCACGCCGCAGGATCTGGCCTCGAACATGTATTCGCCTTTGTTGTACCCGATTTGTTCGACAACTTTTCGAGAAAGCTCCTGTACGTCCACAATGCCTTTTGTCGTTACTTCGCCGCCGACAATGACCTGACCGGTTGTTACAAATGTTTCGCAGGCGACACGTGAATTCGGATCCTGACGGAGAAACTCATCCAGTACAGCGTCGGAAATCTGGTCCGAAACCTTGTCGGGGTGCCCTTCTGATACAGACTCTGAAGTAAAGAAGTATCTTGACTGTGTCATCTTCATTGATAATTTATGGTTTACCGAACAACAAGAACTACAAGAAAAGCTCCTGCTTGTCTTACAAGTGGGTTTTGCGTGTACGCTGGATTAAAGGAAGAGACTGGACACGGAAAACCCTGGGTACAAGCAATCCGGGAAAAACCTGCCCGGACGCTTTCGGCACCGTGTCCATAGGTAATGGGGATGCCGGATAAGTGCACAATGTAATCATTCGAGGCTACTCATGCAAGGGCACCGCTAAATTTGTTGCGTGCCCTGATTAACCTTTATCAGACGATGCCCGAAAGAACCTTAGCGAAGTTTAATTTCCGAAAAGTCTCCTATGTTGGCCTCATGGGGGGCACCGGACAGGTCGGCGTTATTACCGATAATCGACTTGTCGAGAGAGACGTGCTGCACTTTCGAATCATTGCCGATGATCGAGTTTTTGATGATGGCATCTTCGATAATTGCGTTTTCACCTATGGTTGTGTTCGGCCCGATAATTGCGTTGTTGATTTTCGCGCTTTTCGCTACAAATACCGGTTCGTTGATAATGCATCCCGGCAGAGATGAGCCGGAACTGTGGTGTTTCAGGAGGATTTCATTTGTCGAAAGAAGCGTCTCAGGCTTTCCGCAGTCGTACCAGTTGTTTACCGGAAAGGTCGTCAGGGATTCGCCTTGTTCAAGCATCATCTGCAGGGCATCGGTCAACTGGTATTCCCCTTTGGTTTTTATGTTTTCACTGATCAGCCTGTCGATACATGAAAAGAGGGGGGACGAGTTTTTGATATAGTATAGCCCGACTATTGCAAGGTTTCCTACCGGTTCATTCGGCTTTTCGACAAGCCTGACGACATTGCTGTTGCTGGTTATAGCAATGCCGAACCTGCTTGGATCGTCTACCTCTCTGACGCCTATAGTGGAGGTAGGGCTGCTCAGTATGCCCGAAAGCTCGACGTCAAAAATTGTGTCGCCAAGGATGATAAAGACCGGTTCGTTATCCGCAACATGTTCTTTGCACATCCAGATGGCATGGGCAAGGCCAAGGCGTCTCTGCTGGTTGACAAAGGTAAAGCGGATGTCGTATTGTTCCCGAAGATAGGATTCTATCATGTCGCCGAGGTAACCGACGATGACAATGGCTTCATCAATACCTGAAGCTGTGAGTTTATCCATGATATGTCCAATGATCGGCTTGCCGGCCACGTTGAGAAGCACCTTTGGCTGGGAAAAAGTATGCGGACGTAGTCTTGTGCCGACTCCTGCCACAGGTATGATTGCTTTCATGATGTATAACAACTTTTGGGTACCGCTATAAATTTGTTCCGCGACCTGATTACTTCGTTGAGCGGATAGAAAGGGATTTCTGCGCTCCGTCCGCCTCGTACTCAAACCGCTCACGACAATTTTATAGGGGTGCCGTTTTATGAAAGGGGCTGTTGGTGTTTTAACATAGACACCAGTTTACAAAAATCAGCCTAAAAATGTAACATCTCTTTTTGCTGAACGGCTGAAACGAAGAAAGGTTTTTTTCAGGTTTTTTTGTATTGTGGCGGAACCTGTACCGGAATTTGTTTCCGGACTCCGCTTTTTAAAGGAAGAAAGGAAGAAACTATTGACCGTATTCATATCATGTCTTCTAAACCAGGGTGGTTTTACAATCAGTCGGGGGTTGTTCCTGCTTTAGAGGGGAGGGTTGTGCTTGTTACCGCCAGAAAGTCCAGACGGTGGATAATACCGAAAGGGATTGTCGAGAAAGACATGTCACCTCATGATTCGGCAGCCAAGGAAGCGTACGAGGAGGCGGGAGTCGTCGGCAGTGTCGGAAAAAAAGAACTTGGCCGGTACAGCTACCCGAAATGGGGAGGCACCTGTGTTGTAAGGGTTTATCCTTTTTATGTCGAGAAATTACTTGACCATTGGGAGGAGATGCATAACAGAAAACGCAGAGTCGTGTCTGTCAGTGAGGCTGTTGAGATGGTTGACCATGATGAGCTTGCAGAAATAATACGTTCCTTTTTTGCCGGTTTGAGGAGAACAAACCGGTAGTCCGGATGTGCGGACAGCCTCATGGCTGCTTTGAGACATTTTGCTGTTTTATTGTTGTATTTATTTTCTTATAATTGCGGTATCAAATATTTTGATATCAAGTAATTTGGTATGAGAGAGAAAGAAAATCCGGTAAAAAAATTTATCGGCCATCATGTGGCGATAACGGCGAACCTTCTGCGAACGGTGTTTGCCGCAAGGGTAACGAGATATAACGACAACATTTCTCCCGAGCAGTTTGCCGTACTTGTTCGTTTGAGCATAAGCGACGGATTGAGTCAAAATGTGATAGCAGAGTATGTGTTAAAGGACGATGCGACCATAACACGTATTCTCGACAGCCTTGAAAAAAAGAAACTTGCGATCAGAAAAAAAGCCCCGCACGATCGCCGTTCCAATCTTGCCTACCTGACATCGAAGGGGAGAGAGCTTGTAGAAAAGATGCTTCCGGAAGTAAGGGGGCTTAACAAGTGTCTGCTCGAAGGAATCGACGGGGATCAGGTCAAGGTTGTCTTTGAGGTTCTTGAGAAGCTGAGGGAAAATGCAGCGAACGTTATAAAAAAACAGCCATAGATGTACCTGAAAAGAGTTGTCTGTTATGAAACAAATCCGCCACATTATGTCGAAGATCAAACCCTATGCTATTGCTGTGATGATTGTTGTTGCCGGTGTGGTTATCGGCAGGATGCTTGGGTCTGGAAAATCACAGCAGCCGGAAGGGACTGTTCCAAAAAGGGAGAGCAAGGTGCCGGTTATCGAGATAACCAATGAAGAGGTGGAAAGGGTGGTCAAATTGAACGGAATGGTCGAAGCGGTAAAAAAAATCGAGATATATGCCGAAGTAACCGGGGTGTTTGTCGAGGGAGCAAAGCCGTTTCGGGAAGGGCGCAGATTCAAAAAGGGAGAGGTACTGCTCAGAATCGATGACAGCGTTTACCGCAACACCGTGCTTGCGGAGAAAAGTTCATTGCTCAATGAATTGACGTTGCTTATGCCGGATCTTGTGATTGATTTTCCTGAATATGCAGGACCATGGAAACAGTATCTCGATAATTTCAGTATCGAAAAACCGCTTCGTCCCTTGCCTTCGGCACAGAGCGAAAGGTTGAGAAATTATGTGGCTGCCAGAAATATCTACGACAAGTTTTTCTCGGTCCGCAGTATGGAGGAGACTCTCGCGAAGTACCGTATTCTCGCACCGTTCGATGGAGTCGTTACGGTTTCCGAGGCAAATCCCGGTATTCTGGTCCGTAACGGGCAGAAGATAGGGGAGTTTGCAGCGACGAGCGCTTTTGAAGTGGAACTGTCTGCCCCGGTACGGGAGGCGGAATTTATTCAGGAAGGTGACAGGATTACGCTTTCATCCGATGATTTCAACGGCTCGATAGAGGCAAAAGTCGCACGGGTAAACGATGCGATAGATCCAGACACGCAGACAGTGGGTGTGTATGTTATTCTCGACGATCCTCGTTTGAAAGACGGTATGTATCTTTCGGCCTCTCTAAGCGTGCCTGTAGAGAGTGCGGCAGTTATAGCTCGGGAGCTGCTCGATGCTGAAAACAGGGTCTTTGCCCTGCGTGATTCTGTTTTGATATTGCTTCCGGTCGAGGTGGTTTCGGTTGACGGAAAAGCTGCAATTATAAGGGGTATTCCGGATGGTACAGCAATCGTTGCCGAGCCTGTAGAGGGGCTTTTTAACGGCATGGTTGTCTCCGAATCGATAGTCACGATGCAGGAACCGGGTCCGACCGGTTCGGAATAAAGAGAAAACTGTTTATAACGAAAGGGCGCGCAGCGCAACACATTCCGGCTTTTCCGGAAAAGCAAAGCTTTCAGGCGCCTTAAAGCTGATTCTGGATTGTGAAAGGAATTATCAGGCAATTTATCAGATACCCTGTTCTGGGCAACGCAATTTTTCTGGCAATCTTCCTGTTTGGTTTTTTTGCTTTCAGGGGGATGAAAACCACGTTTTTCCCCGAAGTTCCCTCTCATACCATCTTTATTGTCGCTTCATTTCCTGGTGCTTCACCCGAAGAGATCGAGGAAGGTATTACCCTCAAAATAGAGGATGAACTCAAAGGTGTAACCGGAATAGAGCGGGTGACCTCTGTGTCACAGGAAAATTCTGCAACAATTACTGTCGAGCTGCTCCAGAATTACGATGCAAATGTGTTGTTGCAGGAGGTGAGCAATGCTGTCGACCAGATCAGTTCCTTCCCTGTCGGACTGGAGAAAATCAGGATATACAAGATGGAGATGACGGATTTTGTCGTTGCTTACTCCATTTACGGCGATGTTGATCTTCAAGTTCTGAAAACCTATGCCCGCAGGATCGAGCGTGAACTGCGCAACAATGAAGGTATCTCCAAAATTACCTTAAGCGGATTCCCGGAGGAGGAAATCGAGGTAAGCGTCCGGGAAGATGTGCTGAAGTCCTATGGTTTGACCTTTGATGAGGTAGCGGCTGCCGTGAGCGAGGCTAATCTGAGGATAACGGGGGGAACCATTAAAGGGGCTGATGAAGAGCTCCTTATCCGTTCGGATAATCAGGGCTATTATGCCGTTGATATCGAAAACCTGGTGGTGCGCACTACAGCGGCAGGCGGACTGGTCCTTCTCAAGGACATTGCCGAGGTAAAGGATCGTTGGTCGGAAGATCCGAACCGGACCTATTACGACGGGAAACCATCCGTGACGATCGATATTGAAAAAAACAGCGATGAAGACATGTTCACCATCGCCCGGAAAGTCGCAGCATTCATGAAGGAGTTCGATGCAGAGCATGATGATATATCTGTCAGTCTGTTACGTGATGGTTCGGGTATCGTGCAGGAACGCGCGAATATCCTTGCTTCGAATGGCTTTATCGGAAGCATTCTTGTGGTGCTCTTTCTTTCCTTTTCACTCAACCCGAGGATGGCCTTCTGGGTTGCGCTTTCAATTCCCCTTTCATTTGCCGGCATGTTCATGCTCGGCACCTTTTACGGATTGACCATCAATGTGGTATCCCTGCTTGCCATGATTCTGGTAGTTGGTATTCTGGTCGATGACGGCATCGTTATTGCCGAAAGCATCTATCAGCGCTATGAGGAAGGAATGAAACCTCTCGATGCAGCGGTCGAAGGTACCATGGATGTGCTGCCGTCGGTTGTTGCCGCAGTACTGACAACCATTATATTTTTCACGCTCTTTCTTTTTCTTGAAGGATCTTTCGGAGAGAGGTTCAGGGATATCGGGTTTGTCGTGATTGCCACTCTCCTGATTTCTCTTGTCGAGGGAATTTTCATTCTGCCCGGTCATATAGCGCATTCGCGTGCATTGCGTGGAAATCCGGGTCAGAAAACTTGGCTGTTGCGTAAATCGGAGGCATTCATACGCTTTCAGCGGGAAAGATTATATGCACCTGTACTGCGTTTCAGCATAAACAATCCTCTTATTACAGCCATGGTGCCGGTTGCTCTTCTGTTTATCACTATCGGGGCGATACAGGGAGGAATTGTCAAACTGACATTTTTTCCCAATCTGGAGTTTGATAACGTGGAGCTGACATTCGAGATGCCTGCGGGAACACGTCAAACAGTAACCGACAGCCTGCTGGCCCGTATGGAAAAGAATGTGAGGGAAGTAAACGAGGAATACAGGGAAGAGTATGGGCAGGAGCTGGTCAAAGCGATCGGGCGAAAGGTCGGGCCGGATGCACATAAAGGAGGGCTGAGGATTACCTTGCTCGATGGCCAGTTTCGGGAGTGGTCAAGCAGGCAGGTATCCAATGCCATCAGGGAAAAAATCGGTGCTGTTCCGGGCGCGGAGAAACTGCAGGTTGGAACAGGTGGTTTTTGGGGAATGCCGGTATCGATTGCGCTCAAGAGCGATAATCTGGAACAGCTGAGAGGAGCGAAAGAGTACCTTGAGGGTGAGTTGAGAAAGATGCCTGAGCTTAAGGATGTTATTGATGACGATCCTCCCGGTTTACGCGAGGTTCGTGTGACGCTCAATGATAAAGCACGATCGCTCGGCCTGACTGAGGCTGAGGTGATGAACCAGGTCAGGAGCGGTTTTTTCGGTTATGAGACCCAGAGAATTCTGCGAGGGATCGACGAAGTGAAAATCTGGGTGCGGTTTTCCGAATCTGATCGTGAGTCTGTGGCAAAAATGGAGCGGATGGACATTCGCCTGCCCGACGGAAGGGCCTTTCCTCTTGGCTCGATTGCCGATGTCAGGATACAGCGCGGGGTGTCTTCGGTCAATCATATCGATGCCCAGAGAGTTGTAAAAATCGAAGCGGATATTGTCAGTTCGAAAGAATCGGTCCCCGATCTGCTCGAGCGAATCGATTTGGAAATTATCCCGGCCTTCTGGAAACGTTTCCCGATGTGAGCTATGATTTTGAAGGCCAGAGCAGGGAAAGCGACAAGACAACCAATTCGATGAAAAATGTTTTTCCGGTTGTCTTGGGCCTGATGTTTCTGGTTGTTGTTTTTTCTTTCCGTTCTTTTCTGCAGGCCTTTATTGTGTTCCTCATGATTCCGTTCAGTCTTGTCGGGGTGGTATGGGGGCATTTTATACAAGGTTACCTGATGAGCTTTCTTTCGCTTTTCGGTGTGATCGCTCTCATCGGGATTGTCATTAACGACGCTTTGGTTTTTGTCAATGCGTTCAACGGTCGTCTGCAGTCTGGAAAGCATTTTACGGAAGCGCTTTATGAAGTAGGGCTGAGTCGTTTCCGTCCGATTGTGCTCACCTCGCTGACAACCATTGCCGGTCTCGGTCCGTTGATTTTCGAGCAGAGCAGACAGGCACAGTTCTTGAGCCCTATGGCAATCTCCGTTGCATACGGTTTATTGTTCGGGACACTCCTCAACCTGGTGATGCTGCCGGCCCTGCTGGTTTTGCTGAATCGTATGAAGGCGTTTTTTGTCGGGTTGTTCTCCGGCGAAAAACCTTCTCCCGAAGCTGTCGAACCGGCAGTTATGCACCGGGAGCTGTTTGAGGGAGAGGAGCAGTAGGCTGTATGGAAAGGGAAGGTGTTTAAGTCGCCCTGAAGTGTAGGGGCAGGGGGAAAGCAAGAGTCAAGGAGCCGGAAGCCGTGGACAGGACAGTGATAATGATTGATGAGTATATAATGAATAAGAAGAAATGGAACCGACATTTTGTTAGCGGTAACAAGCCAGCCATGATAGGGTGAGGGTGCAGGAAGGTCAGGAAGGTAATAAGATTTGACAGGCATGAGGAGAAAAGGGATGTTTGGGATGCAGAAAACACAAAGGGTCATGAAAAAAAGAGGAAATCACGGGTTTTCCTGCGTCAGCACGTTGCTTGGCGGGATAGTGATGTTTCTCAGCGTTTTTCCGGTTACACCTCTTTCTGCTGCCGAGCTGTTGACTTTTGAGGATGCTGTAGCCGAGGCGCTCTCCAGCAACCAGGATATCCAGGTCGCAAGAGGAGAAGAACAAATCAGCAGCAACAATGTCAACATCGGAAATGCCGGTCTGCTGCCGAAAATAGACCTCGTCGGGTCTATGAATTATCAGGATAATGAACAACCTTCAACGTCAGGGCTCACCGAGTTCACTTCGACAAGCGCTACCCTGCAGGCAAGTTACACGTTGTTTGACGGGTTCGGTAACATCTATACCTTCAGGAAGCTCAAAAGTGCAGGCAGGCTCGGCAGGTTTCTTGCGCGTAATGCAATTGAAAACGTGATTCTGGAAGTGAGTGAGGCTTATTACGCACTTGCCGATGCCGCCGAGCAGCTGGCCGTTGCAGAAGAAGCCCTTGCAATATCCGGGGACAGGCTGAAACGCGCCCGTCTCAGGTCTGAATACGGTCAGGCAAACACCCTTGAGGTGCTGTCCGCATCGGTGGATGCCAATACAGACAGCGTTGTCTGGAAGGATGCGGTACTCAGCATGGAAAACGCAAACCGCGCATTGAACTTTCTGCTGAGCCGTCCAATTGATTCATCATACGCGGTGGAAAGTGAAGTTTCCTTCGACAAGAGTCTGAAAAAGGAGGAACTGCTCCGGAACGCGAAGCAATTATTTTCATCATATCTTATCGTCCGTGAATCGGTAAAACAGGCAGAGTACGATCTTGATATAGCACGGTCCGATTTTTTTCCTGAACTGGGTGTTCAGGCCGGTTACGGTTTCGGCAATACTGCTGCGGGGTTTGATCCGGGGACTGATGATCTGTCGGGGAATTTTTCCACGGCGCTGACGCTGAACTTCAATTTGTTTAACGGTTTTCAGACAAGCATCAAAAACCAGAACGCCCGCATTGAGCTGCATAACAGCAAGCTGCTTGAACAGAAAGCTCTCAATGAGTTGGAAAAACAGGTTGCCGATACCTGGCAGGAGTATCTGAATGCTCTTGATATTCTGGAGTTTCTGAAAAAAAATCTTGAGACGGCAGAGTTGAATTTCAGACGTTCAAAAGAGTTGTATGTGCTTGGACAGTTGACGACAACAACTTTTAGGGAGGCCCAGCTCAACTTGATTAATGAACAAAAAAGCATTGCTTCTGCAAGATATGATGCAAAGATACTCGAACTGAAACTGAAACGGTTTGCCGGCAAACTGGTTACGGAAGAGGAGGTGACAGGCAACAATTCGCGTTGAATTGTTATAAAATCCGGATTGCTTGACGGCGAGATAGCTGGTCAGCAAGAAATCAGTCAGTAGTTTTCAGTTAGTCAGCTTTTCACTCTATAAGCGTAGCGATAATTGTAGTCGTAATCGGGTTGTTGGAGTGAGAGTTTTTATGTCTCTGCAGTATGCTTCTGCTTTGAAGACCATTGAATTCTTTGACCCGGGACGGTGTTGTATGAGCAAGGGATATTTTTTTCAGGGAGTGGAAAAAGTGTTTGTTTCTAAACGGCAGAGTGCTATATTGAGAGCCTTCCAGTAAAGCGGGGCATGGCGCAGCTGGTAGCGTGCCTGCTTTGGGAGCAGGAGGTCCCGAGTTCGAGTCTCGGTGCCCCGACACAGACGGAATGTTCATTGGTAAGAGCTTAGTTGTGCCCGTAGCTCAATTGGATAGAGCATCAGCCTTCTAAGCTGAGGGTTACTGGTTCGAGTCCAGTCGGGCATGCAATGAAGTAGGCCATTTTATGGTGATTGTAGCTCAGTTGGTTAGAGCGCCAGGTTGTGGCCCTGGAGGTCGGGGGTTCGAGTCCCCTCATTCACCCTTTTGGGTACCTCTATTTATTGTCTTGAGCGCCTTGAGTGCAAGGCGGGCGGAGCGCAGAAACCGGAGTGTACAAGAGAGTACATGA
>JAKSDC010000028.1 GCA_022360275.1 Chlorobiales bacterium | reverse complement strand
TCCGATCAACTGCCTTGTTTCCTGTGCAGTTGCAAGAGGCCGTTGCATTTCTTCGGCGATACGGGCAACTCTTCTGACAAGCATTTCATTGTTTGCTAAAATTTCTTTGCGATAATCAAAATAGATCGAGTCTTCTATGCCTACACGCACATGACCTCCTGCTACAATTGCAGCTGTATTCATCGGAAGCTGAAACTGCCCGAGTCCGGTTCCTGCCCAGAGTGAGTTTTCCGGCAGTGCCTGTGTCATCAAGGCAAGACTTGTAATCGTTGCCGGTGCCGTATTGATATTGCCGAACAGCAAATTGAAATACTTCTTTCCTGAAATGAGCCTGTTTCGTTCAAGATATTTTGCAAGGTTAATCATCCCTGTATCAAATACCTCCATTTCTGGCTTGATATTCCGTTCTTTCATCGTCATAGCAAGGCGCTCAATCATCTCGATTGAATTGAGGCTCGGACCTGTAAGGAAATTCAGGGAGCCGAGGGTCAAGCTGGCCATATCCGGTTTAGCCTGACCTTTTAAATAAAGTACCTCGGACCGCTGCTCAAAATCCTTCCAGTTTCTTCCGGATGTTGTGGCACAGCAAATCATTTCCGGTCTTTCCTTTCTGATGGCAGAAATAATTTTTTCATAGTGTTTTGCATCCGGGGTGGGCTCGCCTTTGTCATTTCGTGCATGAAGATGAACTATTCTTGCTCCGGCATCGAAGACCTTGACAGCATCCTCGATGATTTCATCCGGATGTACTGGTACATGGGGATTACTGAATTTTGTGGGAATCATGCCCGTCAGGCACACATTGATAATCAATGGCTGATAAGTTGATAACGGATGAGGGTCGTTATGATTGATATAGGTTTTTCGTTTTTCCTCACGGTCGGACTTCGAGCACATGTATGCGTCAAGATCCATCTCCAGAGTGGTCCAGTGATCAACATCAGGAAGACTGAAATCGCATGCTTTTTTCAATGATCCAATCTCACGGTAACCATAGTGCTTTTTATACCAGATTATTGTTTCCGGCCTGTCGGCATTTGTGATGACCCTCTTGACTCCCAAAGCATACATTGCCTCCAATCTTGCATCCTGGAGGGCCCTGCCGAGTCCCATGCCTGAAAATTCCGGCCTGATACCAAGAAGGGTAGTTTTTCCTTTTTCTGAGGACAATAGCTTGTACCCGGATGCTCCGGCTACTCTTCCTGATACACGTGCAACAAAAAAACATGACAAATCAAGCTCATCCATTTCTTCAGAAGGAACATGGTGCATATTCCATGGCTCCATGACTTTGAGGATCGCCACACGGTCCTCCTGGGAGGCTTTTTCAATCTGATATTGCATAGTGCTGTGAGCGTGAGGTTAATGATTAATTACGGAAACCGCTATAAATTTGTTCCGCAACCTGATTCCCTCGTTGGGCGGATAGGAGGGAAGTCTGCGCCCCGTTCGCCTTGCACTCGAACCGCTCATGACAATAAACAGAGGTGCCCATAATGGTAGCCGGATACCCGCATTATTTTTGTTTGTTGTAAGGTTAAAATCGTTGCCTGCATGGCTGCTTATGCTTAACATGTAGTTACGCAAAAACGTTCTCTTTTCGAATGGTTTTGCATGAGAAAATAAGCTGTATATTATCAGTGACATGGTGTGTGCGATCAAGAAACAGATAAAGGAAATGAACGGAGAGTAGTTATTAAGGAGTTGAGTTACTGCGGTGCAGGTCCCCTACAATAACCCTTAAAAAGGAGGTTGGTTATGGATGCAGGCAGTTTTTTCGGCAAGCTGTTAGATTTTTCGTTCAAGGAGTTTGTCTCACTCCAGATTGTAAAGTACCTCTACATTATCGCAATCGTCCTGGCTGGTATATCGGCTCTGGGCATGGTAATCACGGGGTTTTCTAACATGCAATACTCATTTCTGGAAGGGCTGGTGAAGGTGCTGCTTTCACCCGTGTTTTTTATTCTGATGGTGCTGTTTGCGCGTCTTGTGCTTGAAGCTTTGGTCGCAGCATTCCGCATTGCCGAGAATACAACCAGAATACTGGAGATCAAGGAAAAGGGTGACTGACGCGAACCTCTATGTGTTGTGCACCATGGTTGCTTCGTTGAGGTAGATGTGCCCTGATGAAAGGATCACGATGAGATGGGTGAAAAACGCGAATGGGATAGCGGGCTGATGCTCGATCAGGGCGGGAAGGTGGCGGTAGTGACCGGTGCCAGCAGCGGGCTTGGCTTTGAAATTGCATCTACACTTGCTGAAAAAGGGGCACGTGTGATTATGGCCGTCCGCAATAAGAAAAAAGGGGACGGGGCGTCTGAAAAGATGAGAACGAGACACCCCGGGGCTGCCGTTGAGGTTATGCAGCTCGACCTTGCAGATCTTGCCTCGGTCAGAAGGTTTGTGGAAAGTTTTAAAAAACGGTATTCCCGTCTTGATCTTTTGATCAATAACGCAGGTGTCATGGCGCCTCCGTATGGAAAAACGGCGGACGGCTTCGAGCTGCAATTCGGTACGAACCACCTCGGCCACTTTGCGTTGACCGTTCTTTTGATAGATATGCTGAAAAGGGTTCCAGGCAGCAGGGTGGTAACGGTAAGCAGCGGGGCTCATGCCTTCGGGGTGCTCGATTTTGATGACCTGAACTGGGAGAAACGAAGGTATAACAAATGGCAGGCATATGGAGACAGTAAGCTTGCAAATCTCTATTTTACCAAAGAACTACAGCGGCGCCTTGACGAGGAGGGGGCAAACGCGCTTGCTGTAGCTGCCCATCCCGGCTGGGCGGCAACCGAGCTTCAGCGTCATCAGAGCTGGCTGTTCCTGCTGAACAATTTTTTTGCCCAGTCTCCGGGTATGGGCGCCTTGCCGATGCTTTATGCCGCAACTGCTCCTGATGTTCACGGGGGAGAGTATTTCGGGCCTGACGGCATGGGTGAGATGCGGGGATATCCGGTAAAGGTACGCTCAAGCAAACGCTCACGTGATATGGCGCTTGCCCGCAGGTTATGGGAAAATTCTGAAAAAATGACCGGGATCAAGTGGTAAAGCTGGAAAAAACCGGGGCGGAAAAAAAATACACTGGAACAGCTTGAGGCTTTTTTGCAGAAAGTGTAGGGCGAATGATGACCAATGTGCTGAAATCTCTGTCGGCGGATCCAAAGATAGAGGGTCTTTCCGGTACTGTAGAGCGAATAGTCTTTCACAGTGAAGAGTCGGGGTTTACCGTGCTGCGGGTCCGGGTAAAAGACAGTCATGAACCGGTAACGGTAACAGGGTACCTGGCAGCTGTTTCTCCCGGAGAATTCGTTGAATGTGTCGGTGAATGGAACAACGACAAGACATACGGTTTACAGTTCAAAGCCGGAGAGCTTTCGGTTGTTCCGCCTGCAACGATCGAGGGGATTGAGAGGTACCTTGCGTCCGGGATGGTTAAGGGTGTTGGGCAGCATTTTGCCAAGGTGCTTGTTACAGCTTTCGGAGAGAAGGTTTTTACGGTGATCGAAAATGAGCCGGAGCGATTGCTTGCATTGCCCGGGATTGGAAAGAAACGTATGGAAACGGTTGTCGAAGCGTGGCAGGAGCAAAAAGTGGTGAGAGACATCATGGTTTTTCTGCAGTCCCACGGGGTAGGAACGGCAAGAGCAGTGCGAATATACAAAACCTATGGCGACAGCGCGATTACAACAGTCAGTGGAAACCCTTACAGGCTGGTACTGGACATACAAGGCATAGGATTCAGAACCGCCGATACCATAGCTGCAAGTCTGGGAACATCTTCCGATTCCCCGTTGCGTGCTCGTGCAGGAGTCCGTTATGTCTTACAGCAAATTTCCGGTGAAGGTCATTGTGCCGCGGCAAAAGAGCGGCTGATCGCGGACTCGGTGGAGCTTCTCGGGATTTCCGAGGAGATCGTTGAATCAGCGATAAAGGAAGAAATCGTAAACGGCGGACTTGTTCAGGATGACATAAACGGTACGCCGAGCATTTATCTTGCCGAACTTTACAGGGCAGAGAGCGGGGTGGCATGGTCTGTCCGACGACTGATGGCAGGTAAGCTTCCATGGGAGAACATCGACGCTCTGAACGCCATAGCAATGTCTGAAAAGCTCACGGGTCTTGCGCTTTCGGCATCCCAGAAAGAGGCGCTGAGGCTTGCGCTTTGCAGCAAATTTCTTGTCATTACCGGCGGTCCCGGTGTGGGCAAAACCACTCTGGTAAACGCAATTCTGAAAGTTGTCCGATCATGGAAACAAAAGGTTGCGCTATGCGCTCCTACAGGGAGAGCTGCAAAAAGGCTTTCTGAATCGACCGGTTTCGGGGCGAAAACCATCCACCGGCTGCTGGAATTCGATCCTCACGCTTTTGATTTCAAGCATAACAAGAGTAACCCCTTGAATGCCGACCTCGTTGTTGTCGATGAGTGTTCAATGATCGATGTCATACTCATGGGCAAGCTTCTTGCTGCCATACCGGACAACGCATCAGTGATACTGGTCGGTGATGCGGACCAGCTCCCTTCGGTAGGGCCCGGGGCCGTTCTTTGCGATATTATAGCCTCAGGGGTCGTTCCTGTCGTCAGGTTGACCGAGATTTTCCGTCAAGCCTCCGAGTCGGGAATTATCATCAACGCCCACAGAATCAACCGGGGTGAAATGCCGCTTAATCAGGAAAGTAACGAGCTTGACGATTTCTATTTCGTGCCGTCAGGAGAGCAGGAGGATATTCGCACGAAGTTGCTGGAAGTTGTCCTGAAACGGATTCCTCTTAGGTTCGGCTTTGATCCGCTGAGGGATATCCAGGTGCTGACGCCCATGAACCGTGGAGGACTGGGTACGAATGCTCTGAACGTTGCGTTGCAGAAGGAGTTGAACCCGAACAGCGGAGACGGGGTTTCGCGTTTCGGAACCGATTACTCTGAAGGTGACAAGGTGATACAGCGGGTCAATAACTACGATAAAGAGGTGTTTAACGGAGATATCGGTGTTATCAGCGCTGTCGACCGGGAAGAAGCTATCGTGACGGTTGATTTCGACAGGCGGCGTGTTGAGTATGAGTTCGGGGAACTGGACGAGCTGGCGCTTGCTTACGCAACCAGCATCCACAAAAGTCAGGGATCGGAGTATACCGCGGTGGTGATTCCTCTGGCGATGCAGCATTACATGCTTCTTCAGCGCAACCTTCTCTACACCGCAGTTACGCGAGGGAAAAAGCTTGTCATGATTATCGGGCAAACCAAAGCGCTTGCTACTGCCGTCGAAAACACTAAGGTTGAAAGAAGGCTGACCAATCTTGCCGAGAAGATTCGTCAGGAGAAATAATTGCACTCTCCGTTATCGATGTTTCTGCAGGTTTCTTCCGGAAGCTCGATTTCCACGGTTGAGTGATAGATGCCGTATTTTTTTACAAGATCGTGCATCAGCCCTTTTACCCGGATGTATTCTTCCGGGGAAAAGTTCTTGTCAACTTCAAGATGCACGGAGAAAACAGTGTGCTGCCCATCCAGTGACCACAAATGTGCGTGATGAGCTGTCTTGACATGATCTATCTCTTTGATCTCTTTGACGAGAGCGGAAATATCGATGTTCTCAGGTGCAGCCTGCAGGATTACAGGTACCATTTTCCTGAGATTTCTGATTACTCCCGTGAGAATATAGATAGTAATGCCAAGGGCAAGCAGAGGATCGAGTATTGCAAGATCGCTGAACAAAAGCACAATCGCAACGACAAGTACGGCGACCCAGCCAAGTACATCTTCAAGGAGGTGGAGAGCTACAATCCTCGCGTTCATTCCTTCGTTTTTTGCGAGACGGAGCATTGCAAAGCCGTTGACGGCTATACCGAATACTGCAAGGAGAGCCATGCCTTGCGCATCCGGTTTTTCCGGAGAAACTATTCTCGGCAGAGACTCAAGGATAATATACAGAGAACTGCCGAGCAGGATGGCGGTGCTGATGATCGCTCCGAACAATGAAAAACGCCGGTAACCGTAGGTATATCTGTAATTGCCTTTTTCACTTGACAGTCTTTCGAAATACCACGCTTGACCCAAGGCAACGGAATCACCGAGATCGTGAACGGCATCGGCAAGAATAGCAGTGCTGTTGGTCAGAAAGCCGCCGACTATCTCTACAATTGTGAATCCAAGATTAAGGAAAAAGGCTGTTCTGATATTTTCTGCCGGTCCGTGGTGATGATGTGGAACCATGAATAACCGCCTAAAATGGTGGTGCTGTCGTATGAAATGTTTGAAATATAATTGATAATGATGCTTTTCTTTTTAATATTAAGACCTTACGCTGCTTCTGCGTTGCAGTGGCACTGTTTATTCAAAAAATGTCTTCTTTGTTCATTAAACGGTAGAAATGAAATATATGCCAGGAAGTGAATGAGTGTTGATAGTCGTTATTTCAATCGAAAATTATTAAAAAAGATTATTGCGTGGGAAGAAGAAAGAAGGATCAGAAGACAAAATCGCCGAAAAGAAAAAAGAAAAACACTTCTCATTCGCCCGTTGAAAAACGGGTCAAGCCAAACGATCATATTCTGATCAACGAGTTCCTGGTCAGAAAGGGTGAGGCATCCATCGCTTCAGAGATTATCAATTTTTTATCGGATCATGACGGTGAAAGATTCCGTTCCGTAGAGCTTGCCAAAACGCTTGGCTACGAAGAATCCCGACATCTTCCGGGGTTCTGGTATGTTTTGCACAAGTTGCAGGAAGAGGGGGTTCTCGACAAGGACTCAAAACGCTGTTACGGGCTTGCAGAGCAGGAGCTTCCGACCTATGAAGACGTGCTTGTCCAGGCCAGGCAATTTCCCTGTCCCGATAAACAGCACTATAAGGTTGATCAGTCCTATACCGGCGTAATAACGACACACCCGAACGGTTATGGCTTTGTAGTGGTTGAGGGTTACGACGACGATATTTTTGTCAAGGCCGACTCTCTTGGTGATGCAATACATGGTGATGAAGTTGAGGTTCTGGTCACCAAAGTTCCTAAAACCTATCAATCCCAGGAGACGCCGCATCAGCGATGTGAGGGTCTTGTTACGAAGGTGGTCAACCGTGCACTGCATACGATCGTCGGGACACTGGTTCGCAAAAACCGGAAATTCGTTCTGGTGCCGGACCTCAAAAAAATACTTCCGACAATCAATGTGAGGATCAAGGATGCAGGAGGTGCGGCCGATGGTCAGAAGGCCGTTGTCGGCAACCTCGATTTCCAGAAAAACGGCGACATTCGTGCTGTTGTTCTCGAGGTGCTTGGTGATGCAGGTACTTCGGAAGTCGAGGTCAGTGCCATAGCACGGAGCAGGGGGATTGATGAAACTTTCGACGAAGAGTTGCTCAGGTCTGTCGAGTCTGTTGGTGAACAGATTTCGGACTCGGATATCGAAGGTCGTATTGATATCCGCGATAAAACTGTTTTTACCATCGATCCGGTCGATGCAAAAGATTTTGATGATGCGCTTTCTATAGAGACGCTATCAAAAGGTACGTACAGGGTTGGGGTGCATATTGCGGATGTATCGCATTATGTAGAGGAGGATTCTCCTCTTGACAGGGAGGCTCTGAGGCGGGCCACGTCGGTGTATCTGGTGGACCGCGTTATTCCGATGCTTCCGTCGAGGCTGTCCGAACAGATCTGCAGTCTTAACCCCGGTGTTGATCGAATGGCCTTTTCCGTTTTCTTCAAAATGAAAGCAAACGGGGAGGTGACACAGCACGAATTTGCAAAAACCGTGATCAACTCAAAACGCCGTTTTACCTATGAAGACGTACAGGAGGTGCTCAACAACGGGAAGGGAAAATATTACAGGCAGTTGAACCTTCTCGATACAATAAGCACAAAGCTTCGTGAGAAAAGGATTGCTGCAGGAGGACTTGAGTTTGAGACAGAAGAAGTTCGTTTCAAGCTCGGCAGCAAAGGCGAACCTGTCGAGCTGGTAAAAAAAGAGCGGCTTGGCAGTCATCGTCTTATCGAAGAGTTCATGCTGCTTGCCAATCGCAAGGTTGCGGAATATATCAGTGCAAAATTTGCACTGAAAGACAAACCGGGGCATCCATCCATATACAGAGTACACGGCTCTCCCCAAGAAGAAAAAGTGGGTATCCTTGCGAATTTTGTCCGTAAGATCGGTTACAATCTTCAACTTAACGGTAAAGGAAAGGGGGGATCACCTAATGTTACTTCCAAAGCTCTTCGTGACCTGTTGAAACAGGTACATGGTACCAATGTCGAGTTCCTGGTTAACGAACTTGTATTGCGCTCCATGGCAAAAGCGCAGTATACCAGCGTAAATGACGGGCATTTCGGGCTCGGTTTTGAACATTATACTCACTTTACTTCTCCCATCAGACGCTACCCTGACCTGGTTGTTCACCGCCTGCTGTTTGAATATGAGGCTTACCGTAAGAGCCGCCGAAAGATGCCTGCCAAACGACTGGCTGACATTGCTTCAAAGATCGAACAGGTTTGTCAGATAGCCAACGAGCGGGAAAAAAACGCCATGGAGGCCGAGCGCGAGTCTGTCAAGTTGAAGCAGGTCGAATACATGGCGTCGCATGTTGGAAAAGTGTATTCCGGTGTTATTTCGGGCGCGACTGAATTCGGTATCTATGTTAGGCTTGAGGAGTTTGCGATCGAGGGGTTGGTGCATATGAGAAACCTTACGGACGATTACTACGAGTATGATGAGTCAACCTATTCGCTGATCGGTAAGCGCAGAAAAAGAAGGCTGCAGATTGGCAATCGCACAAAGGTGAGAATCCTGAAAGTGGACATACAGCGCAGGACGATCGACCTGCAGCTGGCATAATTCAAGTCAAAAGGCAAAAATAAAGGGTCAGTAATGGGTGCTGCGTTTTTGACTTTTTTAATCAATTTTCAGCGGCTTGCTTGTGCCTAACGGCGTCGGGAAAAGGAATACCAGAAGATATGAGGAGACTGTCATGGTCAGGATGGCGACAAGCTGGATGAGCTGTGAATCCGCTGCGCTGATCAGCCCGCTTTCAGCTGCAAGCACCGCTATGATAAGGGAGAACTCGCTGTTCTGGCCGAGCCGGAACCCCATTTCCCGGCTGAACTTGGGGGTTTCTTTCGTCAGCCTGAAGGCAACGCTGTAAACCAGGGGTTTGAGCAGCAGCAGGATGGCGGAAAGCAGCAAGGCCGGCCAGACGATGGTTTGCATGAGCGCAAAGTCCATTTTCGCGCCGAGTGTGAAAAAGAAAAGCACCAGAAAAAAATCCCGGAAAAATTTCAGGTTTTCAGCAAGATAATTTGAAAGCGGGCCGCTGGCCAAAGCGACGCCGGCTATAAATGCGCCGATCTCGCGGCTCATGCCGATATATTCAGAGAGGAGGGCAAGGCTGAAGCACCACGCGAGAGCCACCATGTTGAGCAGTTCATTGTAGCGTTGTACCTGCATGATGATTTTTCTGATGATGTAGCGTTCAGCGAGAATTGCAACCACAGTGAGGAGAACGCCGATGAGTATGCTGGTAGCCCATCCGACTACAGAAGAACTGCTTCCCCCATTGATGAACGCTATTGCAAGAACGGCAAAAATATCCTGCATGATCAGTACGGCTATTGCCACTGCGCCCATGTGTTTCTGGTGCAGCGTAATGGTCGGCATCAGCTTGACGACCAGGATGGTACTGGAAAACATCATGGCGACCCCGGTAATAACGGATTCCAGCAGAGAGGCGCCGAAAGCATAAAGTATCGAACCGGTAACAAGCGCGAAAGTGCCGCTGGTCAGCAGTGTCAGGGGAAAAGTTTTACTGAAAAGCTCGAGCAGTCTTCTTGGATGCAGGGAAAGTCCGGCAAGAAAAAGCAGAAGGGTAATGCCGATGTTGGAAGTCTCATTGATAAAATCTATTTCGGTAACAAGCTTCAGTCCCCATGGACCCAAGAGAACGCCGGCAACGATATAGGAGATAATAATGGGCTGGCGAGTGAGAAGAGAAAGCCAGCCAAGTAGCGTCGATACGATCACTACCAGTGCTATTTCCAGAAATACGACATTTTCCATGGCAGCTTCAGGTATAGAGGTCAGGCCCCGGAAGTTCCCTGTGACTTTATGTATTTATCAACATTAAACTTACGCACGCATCCATTATAGTTCATATACCTTATTTTGCCAAAAACAGGGCGTTCAAACCAGGCCCGGTCATGGACACCCCCGATCGACCATGCGACACCGGTAAAGCCGTTCGGATCTCTTCCGTCAAGGGAGTACTTGTCATTCAGGTGCAGTGCGATGTCAAAGGCTGTTTCAGGGTAAGGTGTCCATTCCAGTATTTTTTTCGCCCAGTACATGCGGAGATAACCGTGCATTTTTCCTGTTTTCTTTAGTTCTGTCTGGGCGGCATTCCAGAGGGGATCGTGGGTTTCGGCTTGTTCGAAATCATCGAGAGCGTAGAGGTAATCCCTTGTATCGTTACGATGACGGTCCAGTGTTTTTTTAGCCCAAGGGTGTATTCCAGAGAGAGAGTCGTACTGCTCGTTATAGAGACAATAATTGTCGGCAAGTTCACGTCGGACGATCAGTTCTTCGAGAAAAGCGTCCTTGCACGTCTGTTGTGCACGGCTTTTTTGTACTTCAAGTGCCACATGTTGAGCGCTTATTTGCCCGAAATGCAGGTATGGAGAAAGATTGGAAACGGCATGGACATTCGGGTCATTGCGCTGTTCCGCATAGATATTCAATCGCTTCTCAATAAACTCCTTCAGCATTTTCTGTGCGGCGTTTTCGCCTGGATCGATCCATGAGACGGGCGTTACCGTAGTGTCAATCCTGAGCGTTTCGCGAAGTCTTTTCCAGTCAACGGGAGGAACAGCTGTTTTTCGTTTTTCCGGCTGGCGTTTCAGCTCGGGAAAGCCTTTTAAAAAAGTATCGAGATGGTTCTTGATTTTAGGCCGGATAGTTCGCGCAGAAAATTCAAGCTTGTCAGAAGCTGACCGGCAAGGAACGATGTTGTGGGCATCGACCTCGTAAAAGGGGACAGAGATCTGCTCAAGAACCTTTTTTTTCCATGCCCTGGAAATTTTCAACGGGGAAAAGTCAGCGACAACTGCTCCTCCCTTGCGGTTTTCGATACAACGCGGAAGTTCTGATGCCGGATTGCCGAAGAGGACAACGAACGGGATGTTGAGGGTCCCAAGCTTTTTTTCCACCTCCATCAAGCCCTTCAACATGAAATCATAGTGCCGTAATGTCGCTTCCGGATAGGAAGGAACAAGGTTGAAGATGACGATTAACGGCTGGCCGCTTTCCTGTGACAAATGCCGGGCGAACAAAAGCGACCAGTTGTGACGAACCCTTTGATCTCTCGACATCCAGTAGATGACAGGTCCGTCGATACTCTGCTCATTGTTCAGGCTTTTGACACGTAAGGGATGAATCATGGCTGCGGCTTTTATCAGATAATCTCCCCAACGTGCAAAAAGTTTTTCAGAATGGCGGTGCCTGTTTTTTCGTAATCTGCCTGAATATCGCGGAAATTGTCAATCAGTTGTTTTTTGTTCAGTTTTTGAAGATCCCTGTCGATCGACAACCAGGAAAGAAGCAGCTCAGAGGTTAGCTCGAAATGTGATTGAATACCGTAAGCCCTGTTTGCTGCCTTGATGATTTGGTTTTTGCAGAATTTTCCGGTCGCGAGCAGTGAAGTTTCCTTGGGGAGTATTACCGTTTCGCCATGCAACTGGAATACACGAAGGGTTGAACCGAGGTTATTGAAAAGAGGATTTTTCGAGCCTTCAGGAGTCAGGTTTACGGTAAACGGAGAGCCATCCGGTCCAAAGAAACCGGTTTCTTTGGTTGGGCATGCCGTTACTGTCCCTCCGGCGGCTTTTACAAGGGTTTGCATTCCCAGGCAGATGCCGAGGTAAGGAATGTTTTCCTGCAGTATGATCCTGATATTGTCCAGTTCGACAAGCATTTTTGCTGTCTTGTCGTTCGCGCTCTGCGGACCGCCGAGGGTTATCACTCCTGAGTGGCCTCGCGGGTCGGGATAAGGTTCTCCTTTCGAAAGGTCGACAGTTGAGGAAGGTACATTATACTCTTCAAGTACCTTCGCAAGCAAACCAAGTCCTTCATGGGTTATGTGCTGAATAATAAGGAGTGGTCGAGGCATTGGGATAATTATTTCTGCAGCCAGGTGGATAGAACTTTCGCAAGGTCATCTCTTCCAACAGGTTTCCCGAGATGGTCGTTCATGCCGCTTTGTTTGGTTAACTCAATGTTTCCGGGATCCGTGTTCCCTGTCAGGGCTATAATCGGGATGTTCTTGAATCGTTTAAACCTTTTGAAACCATAGCCTTGCCGTATTCTTTTTGTGGTTTCGACACCGTTCAGAACGGGCATTTCCATATCCATAAACACAATATCGTATTCTTTGTTATCAAGGCATTTGATTGCGTCTTCCCCGTTTTCTGCCTGCCCTACGTATGCACCCATGCGTTCAAGGATGATGCTCATGAATTTTCGGCTTGTTAGATTGTCATCGACGACAAGTACGTTTTTGTTTTTGAGAAAGATGCTGGTTGTATACGTGACGGGTTTCTTTTCGGAAAAAAAGTATTCTTCGAAAAAGGAACGAATATGTTCTCTTGTCAAAGGTCTTGAAATACAGCGGTTCATGCCCGCTCCCAAAGCTCTTTGCGTCAGGTTTGATGAAGCGCTCGACGTCATGCCGATAATAGGAATGTCTTTGTGTTTATTTCCGCTTGCTTGTCCTGAAATTTCTCCGAAACGTATGCGCCGTGATACGTCATCTCCATTCATTATAGGCATTTCCATGTCCATGAGGATCAGATCGAATTTCTTTCGGGCGATCAGAGCTAGCGCTTGGGCACCATTTTCGGCTTGTTCAACCCTGCAAGACCATTCAGTGAAATGCTTTTCGGCGTGAAAGCGGTTGGCAGGATCATTGTCTGTCACAAGGATGTTTTTTGTTTGGAGAACTTCTTTTTTAAGCTGCTCGCTCCTTTTGGAATTATAAAGAGGAAGGGTGATAATGAATTTCGTCCACTCATTTTCTTTTGAGTTACAGGTGATAGTTCCGCCAAATGCTGTAACGACACGCTTGCAAAATGCAAGGCCCAGGCCTACCCCGCCTTTTTTTCCTGAGGTATAAAAACTGTCGAATATTTTTTCCCGTTTTGACGCAGGTATTCCTGGCCCGGTGTCAAACACCTTAATAACGTTTATTGTCTCTCCCTTTTCCGTTAGAATTTCGAGCTTGAATCCCGGCTTGTTCTTGTAGTAGAGCGCATTTTTAATGAGGTTGAAAAGCACATAAATCAGAAGATCCTTGTCTCCAAAAAAATCAAAATCATTTTTTGCAAGACTATTGACAATCTTGCGCTCATCAGGGCTGCTGTAGCTAAAACTGTTGATAGCCGATTGGATGCTGTTTGTCGCTGAAGTTCGTTTGAATGTGGTTGGGTCGACAGACTTGCCCTGCATGCCGGCAAGGATTGAATCAATGATCTTATTGGCTCTCATAACAGTATCTGTGCTCTCTTCGACAACGTTATGCAGACTAATCAGGCCGGACCTGCTGAGCATATAATTGGAGGCTTTTGCTTCCGGGTTTGGTTTTTCAGGAAGTATGGATTGCACTGACCCCATAGCGTTAATGATTGTGTTCAGAGGGTTTCTCATTTCATGGGCGACACTTCCACCAAGGCTGTGGAGCAGCGATATTTTGGTCTTCTGCGCAATATTTTTTTTATGGCTGAAAATGATGCTGCCTACAATGCCGAAAAGAATTATCGGGATATACTCTAACTGGAAATTTCCATATCCGTTTGTTCCATCCAGAAAAAAAACAACAAGTGTTGCAAATGCGTATGCAGATAATGTCAGCAGTGTGACGAGCAGCCAATCGTTGATGAGCAGAATCAGCAAGAAAAGGCCGGCGAATGTGGACATTGTCCATACCATTGACCATTCGTTTTTCAGAAGCATAAAGCTGAAAAAGAACGGTATCATAAACCAGCAGGATATAATAAGATAGATTGGAAAAAAAGATTTGAACCAGGAGGGTAAGCGATGGTAGAACACCCAAGGTATGCTTAAGAAAGCGATGAGCACACGAAAAAGCAGGCTCTCGAATTGCTGTGGGAACACATAGGTCCATACGAAGTAGAATAAAGGGAAGCCTATAAGGCCGAAAAGCCCCATAATCGGAACATTCGGTTCTGCGTGTTCAAGAACACTTTGAGCTTTTTGCCAGATTTTTTCTTGGAATTTTTTATGCCTCATTATTTAATAGCATAACAAATTAGAGTCCCGAAATACATTTTTACCCCAAGCCCAATTGTTCAAAAGACATGTTTTGTCAGAAAAAAACATCATTTTTTTTGTGATGAAGTACTTTTTCGGGGAAAAAGAGTGGTAAGGGGAACGAACTTTGGAGTAAAGGGATTTGAGAAAAAATATATATCCTGAAATATAGATATAACGAAATAAAGATAGTGTATTGTTGTGTTTGTCTGTGAATAATCAGTCAAAAAGTTGGTTGAGTGTTGGTATGTGATTATTATATAAATGGTTGGGGACGTAGAGTCGATTGTTTTATACGTTATTCGAAGTATTTTTAGTGCGAACCAGGGGTTTTTATATGTCGGAAGAGTTAAAATCCAGCTACCCTCATAACACGGCTTATCCAAAAAGCTCAAAGCCTTTCCCGGATTTTGTTGAAAAAAAACTTCAGGCTTGTGAAGAAGAGACATTTAAACCAAGGAAGAACGGCAAGCCTTTGGTTCTTGGTAACAAGTTACCGGGTTACGGATCTATTATCCTCCAAAGTAATGATTATCTTAATGTATCGAAACATCCTGACATAGTCCTTGCGCAGATTTCCATGCTGGAAAATGCCGGACGGGAACTTGTCATGTCAGCGGTTTTTTTGCATGAAGGAAGTGATAAATCAGTTTTTGAAAAGTCAATGGCTGATTTTACAGGTTTTGAAAGTTCGGTGCTTTGCCAGTCGGGCTGGGCTGCAAATGTTGGCCTCATGCAAATAATTGCCGACAAAGATACCCCGGTTTACATTGATTTTTTTACCCACATGTCGTTGTGGGAAGGTATAAAAACAGCTGGAGCTCCCCCTTACCCTTTCCGGCATAACGACGTGGGGCATATGGAAAGGTTGATCAAGAAGCATGGGCCGGGTATTGTGCTTGTTGACTCATTGTATAGCACTATTGGAGATATAGCGCCGCTCGAAGACATTGTTGCTGTTGCGGAGCAATATGGTTGCGTGTCTGTCATCGATGAGTCTCATTCACTTGGGGTTTATGGCGATGAGGGGGCGGGACTTATAAACGAATTAGGGCTGACCGATAAGGTGCATTTTATAACCGCCAGTCTTGCAAAAGCCTTTGCTGGAAGGGCAGGTATTATTATTTGTTCTGAACAGTTTGCTCATTACTATCCTTACCTTGCTTTTCCTGCGATTTTCAGTTCAGCACTGCTTCCTCATGAGATAGCGGGTCTTCAGGCTACATTGAAAGTTATTAGAGAAGGGGATGATAGAAGGGCTGTTCTTCATGAACATGCACAATTCCTGCGTGAAGGCCTCGACACACTTGGATATAATATTGCCAGTCAGTCTCAGATAGTTGCGATAGAAAGCGGTCTGGAAAGTGACACTGAAGTGTTTCGGGATGCTCTGGAGGCAAAAGATGTTTTCGGATCGGTTTTCCTTACACCCGCTACCCCCAAGAACCGCTCCCTTATGCGTTTTTCCCTCCACAGTGGTTTGGAAAGAGAAGAACTTGAATATGTGCTGAAAGTTTGCGAGGAAATCAGGGACGAGGTGAATATGTGGGAATGGAAATCTACGAAAAGAAAAAAAGGATAGGGAAGGTGGGTTCGAATCCCACCCGAGGAGACCTGACGTTAAGAAAACAAAAAAAGCTTCCGGGGTTCCCGAAAGCTTTCCTTGCTGCGGAGAGGGAGGGATTCGAACCCTCGGTACGAATTAACGCACAACGGTTTTCGAGACCGCCCGATTCAACCACTCTCGCACCTCTCCGTTGTCATTGAGTGTAAAATAAAAAAAGCCTCTGGATCAAGAGGCTTGGATTATTCATGAGCGGGAAACGAGACTCGAACTCGCGACCCCAACCTTGGCAAGGTTGTGCTCTACCAACTGAGCTATTCCCGCTTGAGGAGTTGTAATTATAAGGCTTTCAGTTTTTTTCTCCAAGATTTTTCTGGAAAAATGATTGCGAAAGACGGTCAGCCACAGGGGGCAGCCCCTAAAGATACATACAATATATCCACTATGGATCTCCGGGTCAAGCCCGGAGATGACTCGCTGCGGGTTCGTTATACTACTTTCCGTGGGAAGTCATGCCGCCCCGTGAAATAGGTGTTTGGATTTCACAGGGTGATGCGGCATCCATCGATAGAAAAGATTAAAATTCAAAAGTGAAAAAGCCTGGATAGTACCACTTTGCTGACTACGAGTACGGCTGTTCAACAAATAAACGGTTCAACATTTCAACAAATAAACAGTTTCTTCACTTCAGTTCAATACTCTGCATAATGGTTTCCATGTCCTTGTCGCCTCTCCCCGAAAGATTGACAACCAGGATGCCGTCCTTGGGCATTTCTTTTGCCCTGATTGTTGCGTAGTGTACTGCATGTGCCGATTCGAGAGCGCAAATGATGCCTTCTGTCGTTGCAAGCAATTTGAGGGCATCAAGTGCTTCGGTGTCGGAGGCCGATGTGTAGTTGACGAGCCCAAGTTCCTGCAGGTAGCAATGTTCCGGTCCGACTCCGGGATAATCGAGGCCTGCCGATATTGAGTGTGCTTCGCTGACTTGGCCGTAATCATCCTGCAGGATTTTCATCATCGCTCCATGGAGCACGCCTTTTTTCCCTTTGGTCAACGAGGCGGCATGAAGGCCTTCCAGCCCTTCGCCTGCAGCTTCTACCCCGACCATCTCAATGGTATCGGTCTGGTCGAGAAATTCGTAAAACATGCCGATTGCATTGCTGCCCCCGCCGACACAGGCGGTAATGACGTCAGGCATATGCCCTGTTTGCTCGATGATCTGCTGTTTTGTTTCACGGCCTATGACCGCCTGAAAATCCCTGACCATCATCGGGTAAGGGTGCATGCCGACAACCGATCCTATTATATAAAAGGTCTCTTCAGGGTTGTTAATCCAGTCACGGATGGCTTCGCTTGTTGCGTCCTTGAGCGTTCTGGTGCCATTTTCAACGGAGCGTACCTCTGCGCCGAGCAACTTCATTCGTGCAACGTTAGGGGCCTGGCGTTTTATGTCTTCCGCTCCCATATATACGATGCAGTCCAGATTGAACAAAGAGCATACCGTCGCGGTTGCGACA
Organism: Chlorobiales bacterium; assembly: GCA_022360275.1. Lineage (GTDB taxonomy): Bacteria > Bacteroidota > Chlorobiia > Chlorobiales > Chlorobiaceae > Prosthecochloris. Next base: position 10,327 of record JAKSDC010000028.1, on the reverse strand, counting down.
CCATGCTGTCCCGCTCCGGTTTCGGCAATGATCCGTTTTTTCCCCATCCGTTTTGCCAGAAGGGCCTGGCCGATTGCGTTGTTGATTTTATGCGCGCCGGTATGGCAGAGATCTTCTCTTTTCAGGTAGATCCGGGCGCCTCCGATCTGTCTGCTCAGGTTTTTCGCATGGTAGAGCGGGGTAGGGCGTCCGACATAGTTTCGGAGAAGCCCGTCGTATTGGTTCCAGAAAGAACGGTCCTCTCTGGCCCTGATGTACTCTTTTTCAAGGTCTGAAGCGTTTTTTATGAGCGTTTCCGGAATATATTTCCCCCCGTAACTACCGTAATGTCCTGTTTTGTCAGGTGCTGTATATGCTGACTCTGTCATGGATGATTCTACCGGTTCTTCTTGCAATGGGTTGGCGTAACTCTCATTCGTCAGCCGCATAGCGTCTTTGCGATATGGCTATGATTATTCATTACTGTTCGTATATGCCGTAATCAGGTGAACGATTTCAAACAGCTTGAGTATAGGTAACTAAAATAACATATATTTAGTCTTTTGTTGGCTAACTCTCAGGAAAAATAAACCCTTTTCAGGCGGGAGCATTTTCGGTATGCTGCTTTCAGGTACATCCATACTGAGAATTGTTGTACTCTCAGGAATATTCCTGATGGCTGTGGTGTCCCTGCAAGCGTTTTCACAGACCAAGTCCGATGAAAGTGTTGCCGATGGTGCAGCAGGGAAAGGCGGGAGCGAGCCGGACACGACGATCGTTTACACAGCCCGTGATTCACTTATCTATGAAATCGGCGAGCGGACAATGGAGCTGTGGGGGAAGGCTTCGATACGATATGAAGACATGAAGCTGGATGCCCCAAAAATTCTGATAGACTATAATACATCCGTTTTTGATGCGTTTGCTGCAAAAGATTCTCTGGGAGAATTGACGGAACTTCCCGTGTTCACCGACAAAGACGGCGGTTTTGAGGCTGAACATATGAAGTACAACTATGCTACAAGAAGAGGCCGGACTGTCAATGTTTCTTCCGAAATCGAGGAGGGATACTATACCGGTGCCGATGTCAAACGGCTGGAAACAGGAGAGCTGTATATCAGGGACGGTATTTATACGACCTGTCCGAAAGATGATCCGGATTTCTGGTTTTATGGTAAGGATATGAAGATCATTCCCGGTGACAAGGTTGTTTCAAGACCTCTTATTCTTTATGTTCGCCCCAAACCTTTCTCTTTGCGTTTTCCTGCAATTCCTCTGGTACCGTTGCCCTTCATGTTTCTTCCAATACAGGGCGAACGAACCTCCGGGTTTCTCATTCCAAGATTCAGCGATGATGACCGGGGAATTTATTTTTCCAACCTCGGTTATTTCTGGGCATTTAATGATTATATGGACCTGCGTGTCGAAGGCGATGCGGCGTTTAACGGCAGCTGGAGGCTGGGAGAACGCTTTCGTTACAACAAAAGATACCTTTTTGACGGGTACCTTGAAGGGGAATATGAACGTTACATTCTTGCACATCCTGATGACCCGGATTATGTCGATTACGATAACTGGAATTTTAAACTCGTACACCATCACTGGTTTGATCCGACGGCAAAGCTTGATCTGAATCTGTTTTATCAAGGGGGGCGTCGCTACTATGATGTTAATTCGATAAATCCTGAATCGATTATCAACGAACAGGCCAATTCCTATGCCTCTTTTTCAAAAACATTTGATGAAGGGAGCAGAAGTCTGACAGCAAGTTATCAACGCTCACAGGATCTCAGGAATGATGATCTGACACAAGTAATCAGTACGTCCTATTACCAGGAGCGGGTCTATCCTTTCAGGGGTGAAGGAGTTCCGGCAAATGACTGGCGATCCCGTTTTTCACTTACGCCCCTGGCATCTGCATCTGCGGAGTATACGACGTTGGACAACCTGTACTACAGTGATTATAGTGCCGACGCGAGTCTGAAGATGGCATACAGTCAGGATTTCGCCGGGGGATATAAAGCCAACTTTTCCCAGAAGGTTGATCTCCAGGCGAAAGTAGACAATAATCCGGTCGATGAAGACCGATGGGGAGCAAGGCTTCAACTGCCGTTCACCGTCAATTCAATGCTTTTCAGATACTTCAATGTCAACGGCAGTTTCAACTATTATCATTACTACGTTAACAGTTTTATCGAACAGTATTATGACAACGTTACCGATGAGGTTGTTACAAAAACAGTAGATAACCCGTCCCATTTTTCCACGTATTCGCTCGATCTCGATGCGCAAACCAGGCTGTACGGGACGTTGTATACTCGCATGCTTGAGGATATGGTCGGTATAAAAGCTTTGCGGCATACCGTAATCCCGCGCCTGACTTTTTCCTACAACCCGGATTTTACCGGAGAAAACTATGATTATTACGGTACGTACATCGATGCACTGAACCAGCCTGTTCGTTATAACAAGTATCAAAATGCTATCTATAGCAATGTGTTTGCTGAAAAGAGCGTGGTAGGGTTGTCCGTTCAGAATCTGCTGCAAGCAAAAGTAAGGGGGAAAGTTTCTCCCGAGGGAGTAGTGGCTAATGACCGGATTCTTCAACTGCTTTCGCTTACAGCTTCAACAGGTTACAATTTTGCTGCAGATTCACTCCGGATCGCTCCTTTGACACTTTCGGCAACAAGTAACGCGCTTGCTCCTAATTTTCTGCTTCGTGCGGGCGCGACCTATGACTTTTACAGTTTTGATCCGGTTACCGGTGAGCGTGTTGGTAAGCTGAATGTGGATGATCGGGGAGGACTGCTGCGCTTTGTTCAGGGATTTTTGAATATGAGTCTCAATCTTAAAGGCAGCTTTAGAAGTGGGGATTCCGAAAACAGAAACGGGACAAAAGATGATTCTGCCGGTACGTCATATGACGGCAAGGAGGAGGTGAGTGTAGAAAAAGCAATATTCATGGAACGTTTTGATCGTGACTCTTACAGGTATTTCAGTAACAGACTGCCATGGCAGCTGCGATTGTCCCTCTATCTTAATTCAAACCAATACGAGCCTCTGGAGCCTGCGAACACGACAATCTTGCTGAATACTTCGGCAAAAGTATCGCTAAGTAAAACCTGGCATCTTGGCCTTAACACGGGCTATGATGTGGAAAACCATGAGCTCATTTTCCCCCAGATCAACCTGTATGGTGATTTCGACTGTTGGGATATGAGCCTGCAGTGGGTTCCTACCGGTGAATACAGAAGTTATTTCTTCCAGATCGGCATAAAAGCACCTCATTTACAGGATATCAGGTTTCGGCAGGCCGGCAGGTTCGGAGAGACGTCATGAAGTAACACCGGGTCGGAAGCGGCTCATGTTACTCGTCACATGTCTTTCGTCACTTGGTGATTTACAATTCGTGGGTGAGGATATACTCTAACCGGGCATTGAATGTTTCGTGTGCATCATGGTGGATACAGTGCGCAGCTTCAGGAATAATGAATGCGCCGGCCTGAGGCAGCAATTGCTGAAACTCGGGAATGATTTTGTGCGGAGGGAGCGCGCTGTCTTCCGCACCCCAGACGAGAAACGCCTTGTTGTGGTAATTACAGGGCTTGGGAAGCATTTCAAGTGTAAAATCATGTGGTCTTCGGGACGGAGAGAGATAGGACCATACAGCGCCTTTATCCTGAAGCGGTTTGGTGAACTGGTTAATCAGATGCAGGTCGACTTTTTTCTGGTTGTAATAGGTGGGAAGAAGACTCTGGCTTACCCCGACCGGGTTTGCAAAAGCTGCAAACATCACTTCCCCGATGATCGGTGATGCAATCAGACCAAAAAATGTTTTCGCCATAGGGTCCATGGTATCGCCGAAAAGCCCTGAAGGATTTGCAAGTACAAGACCTTTGACGATATCCGGGTTCTGGTGAGCGAAATAAAGCCCGGATGCTCCTCCCATGGAATGTCCGATAATGATGACTTCGCTGATCTCTCTGTAAGTTAGAAAAGCACGTATCTGCTCGGCGAACAATGAAAGACGGTACCGCACATTGGGTTTTTCCGACTGTCCAAAACCGAGAAGATCGATGGCGACAGTGTGATATTCTCCCGTGAATTTAGGTATGTTTTCGTCCCAGTGTTCCAGCATGCCGCCATAGCCATGTACAAAAAGCAGTGATGGCTTGCTTGCTGCTGATGGGTTGTTGTACTCCCGGTATCGAATTCGTGCGGTTCTACTTTTTTCGTATTCCCAGTTGAAGAAAAGGTCGGCGGACAGTTCGTTCATGATAGAGATGGCTGAGGCAGTGAGCAATTGAAATTAATATACTTGACAGAGTCTAAAATATACAGGCTATTTTAGGAAATAATTATTAAATTGGCTAAAAGTTGTCCTATTTTTTGTAAAACCTTTCCGAAAAAAGAATTACAATGCTGAAAGTATCAAGGAAATTCGAATATGGTCTGCATGCCGTGGTGTATCTGGCTCGCAAGGAGCCGGACACGATTGTGACCGTTAAGGAAATGTCCGCGGAAATAGGTTTTTCACAAGAGTTTATGGCAAAAGCCATGCAGAACTTGAAGAGAGCGGGACTTGCTGTATCAGTTCAGGGCGTTAAAGGAGGTTACAGGCTGGCCAAGTCCCCGGATAAGATAACCGTTTCCGATATCGGCAGGGCGACGGAAGGGGCTCCTCACCTGATGCGCTGTTCGGTTGAAAAAGGGAAATGTGAAATAGTCGATACATGTTCACATCGCAATTACATGTTCATGCTTGAAAAAAAGATCGATTCGTTTATGGCCGGCACGACTGTATCGGCTCTTCTGCTGAACCGCAGGGATATTCCGATTCGCTGACTTTTTTTCGTGCCCGGAAAATTTACCGTTGCGTCAAGGTCCTTTTTCGGTTAGTTTGTCATCCATTATTGCTGCACGATACAGTTGCAGATCGGTTAGCCGGCAGTAGTCCATTAAAAATCGTTGCCGAGTGGGGTATGTCAGTATGTCCGCGAAAAAAGCGGCAAGCTTGAACGATTGCTCGATTCACGGTATCGCCAACAGAACGTGATGCAGAACACAAGCTCTTTTTCCAAAGAAGATATAGCGCTTCCGGATATTGTCATGCAGGGAGTCAGTACTCATAACCTGAAGAACATATCGGTACGGATTCCCAGAAATAAATTTGTTGTCATAACCGGGGTAAGCGGATCGGGGAAATCAAGTCTTGCTTTCGATACGCTTTATGCCGAAGGACATCGCAGATATGTCGAGTCGATGTCTGCCTACATACGGCAGTTTCTGGAAAGAATGCCCAGGCCGCAGATCGATTCAATAGAAGGCATTGCTCCCGCAATTGCCATTGAGCAAAAAGCCATTCCGAAAAATCCCCGTTCAACCGTTGGAACAGTTTCTGAAATCTATGACTACCTGAGGCTGCTTTTTGCGAGGATAGGGAAAATTTATTCGGCCGATACGGATGAACTTGTCTTGAAGCATACTCCTGAAGATGTCGCTCTGCAAGCAGGTTTTCTTGAAGAAGGAGCACGTTTTTTTGTAGGGTTTCCATTTCCATGTCATACCGATGTTGCGTTACATCGATGTCCCGTTGATGAGGAATTGAAGAATCTGTTGCAGAAAGGTTTTTTTCGTCTGATATACAAAGACGAAGTTCTCGACATCAACAATGAGAAAGTTTTTGAACGCGTTGCCGGTATGAGCAGAGAAGAGGTCAGCCAGATCATGGTGCTGGTTGACCGTTTTAAAACCGTTCATGATCAAAAAACAGGCAGCAGAATAGCGCAGGCTGCAGAAACAAGTTTCAATGAATCGGGCGGTTACGCCTTGTTGAAGATTGTTGGAGGCAAAGCTTTTCGTTTCAGTGACCGCCTGGAACTCAACGGAGTTGAATATCAGGAGCCTACCCCGCAACTGTTTGCGTTCAACTCTCCGCTTGGAGCATGTCCTCAATGTCAGGGGTTCGGGCGGGTTGCCGGTATCGATGAGGATGCGGTTATTCCTAACAAGTCCCTCAGTATAGCTGAAGGTGCCATTGCGTGCTGGAACTCCGAGAAGTACAGCCGTCACAGGAAAAGGCTTCTCGACGTTGCCGGCGAAGTCGGCATTCCGGTTGACCGGCCTTACGAAAAACTTTCAGCTGTGCATAAAGAGCTGATCTGGAAGGGTATAAAACAAAAAGGATACAAGGGGATTAACCATTTCTTTGCGGAAATCGAAAAGGATGCGGGCTATAAAATGCACTTGCGTGTATTCTTGAGCCGTTACCGGGGGTATGCTGTCTGCACGGCTTGCGGTGGAAGCAGACTCAAGCCGGAAGCGAGATGTGTCAGGGTTTCCGGGAAAAATATCGGTCAGGTAGGCAAGCTGAATATCGCAGAAGCCTGCGATTTTTTCAACGATCTCGATATATCGCCGTTCGACAGAAAAGTTGCCGGAGCCTTGTTGCTGGAAATTCAGAAAAGGCTGAAGTATATGCTCGATGTAGGCCTTGATTATCTGACACTTGACCGCCTTACCCATACGTTGAGCGGAGGGGAGTTTCAAAGAATCAATCTTTCGACTTCTCTCGGGTCACCGCTTGTCGGGGCGATGTATATTCTCGATGAGCCAAGTATCGGTTTGCATCAAAGCGATTCTGCACGATTGATCCGCTTGCTGAAACGTTTGCGGGATCTTGGTAATACCGTGGTGGTGGTCGAACATGATCGGGAGATCATAGAGAAGGCTGACGAGATTATCGATCTTGGGCCAAAAGCCGGAAAAATGGGCGGAGAGGTGACGTTTCACGGGACACCGGCAAAAATGTTGAACACCTCCAGCTCACTTACCGCCAAATATCTTTCAGGCAAGAAAACGATTCCGCTTCCTGCACGGCGCCGAAAACCCGATTTTTCCAGATGCATAGATGTGAAGGGCGCCATGCACAACAACCTGAAAAACATCGATGTTCGGTTCCCTCTTGGGATTATGACCTGCGTGACCGGCGTCAGCGGCTCGGGAAAGTCCACACTCGTCAATGATATTCTTAGAAAAGGAATTGTTCGGGCAAAAGAAAACAGTGGAGAGAAGGTGGGGACACATCGTTCCATAACGGGAACGCATCTGGTGGACAACGTCGAGCATGTGGATCAGTCGCCGATCGGCAAGTCAAGCCGGAGCAACCCGGTTACCTACCTGAAAATATTCGACGATATTCGTCAGCTGTTCGCTCAAACCAGAGAAGCTCGGTCGAGAGGATGGAAGCCCGGGTATTTTTCTTTTAACATTCCGGGCGGTCGCTGTGAAACCTGTGCCGGTGAAGGAGTCGTGAAGATTGAAATGCAGTTTCTTGCTGATATCGAAGCTGTTTGTGAAGAGTGCGGGGGAAAACGCTACAAAAGCGATACCCTGGAGATCCGGTATAAAGGTTTGTCCATTGCCGAAGTTCTTGACCTTACTGTTCAGGAGGCCATGAGTTTTTTTGCCAAAGAAGCGTCGATACGAAGAAAGCTTGCTGTCCTCGACGATGTCGGGCTCGGGTATGTCCGGCTCGGCCAGTCTTCGAACACGCTTTCGGGAGGAGAGGCGCAACGCCTGAAACTTTCGCATTTTATTGCAAAATCTGATGTGGAGCACACGCTGTTTATCTTCGACGAACCGACAACAGGTCTTCACTTCGATGATATTCTCAAGCTGATCAAATGTTTCGAACGGCTTCTCGAACAGGATAACTCTCTTCTGATCATCGAGCACAATCCCGATATCATCAAACAGGCAGACTGGGTTATCGATCTTGGGCCTGGAGCCGGAGACAAGGGGGGAGAAATTGTTGCTGAGGGAACACCGGAAGCTCTATGCAGGCATTCCGCTTCTCTTACCGGCAGGTACCTTAAACCCTGGCTGCGGTAGCCATCCGGCTGTCACGCTTTTTTACTTGTCAAAATCAGACTGAGGCGGATCGTCTCCGCGTGCTCCACCATGCAGCCGTATATGCGGAAAGTGTGACTTCGAGGTTCTTTCAACCCACACGTCGCCGCCTTTCTCGGCAATTTTCTCGTTCTCAGCAACAGTCAGCCTGTTTTTGGCAAGAGCAATGATTTCGGCCAATATTTTACCTCCCGAACGGTCCAGTTCCGTCGCGGTATTATCACTCATTTTCGAGCAAATGCTTGCATACTTCTCTTCTGCAATTTTTCCGATAGTATAATAAAGCTTCTCTTTATCCATGAAATACAGGGTCACAAGGTTCGTAACTTATAGAAAAAAAACATTTTCAGCGGCGTTAACGTTCCGGTTCCGGCAACAGAAAAATATTTTGCAGGAATGAAAATTTTTTTAATATTTGTTGTGATTTTAGCACTCACAAGCGCTGAGTGCTAATTGTCAGCGACGCTGTATGTCTCTGATGTTTTCTTGTAAAAGATGTGTTTTTCATAAACCAAAACATACAAAGGAAAGATGAACTTAAAACCTTTAGCTGACCGAGTAATCGTCAAGCCGGCGCCAGCAGAGGAGAAGACCAAGGGCGGGCTTTACATTCCGGATACCGGAAAAGAAAAACCACAGTACGGTGAAGTTGTTGCTGTAGGTCCGGGTAAGGTTGCCGACAGCGGACAGGTCCTTGAAATGCAGGTTACGGTTGGACAGAAAGTGCTGTACGGCAAGTACTCAGGAACTGAAGTTGCTGTAGAGGGTGAAGACTACCTTATCATGCGTGAGTCTGACATCTTTGCAATTCTGGACTAATTTTTCAGACACTACTAAAATATTTTTCAGGAGGAAAGTTTAACAATGACCGCAAAAGATATTCTTTTCGATGCAGAGGCCAGAGCCAAGCTGAAAGTCGGTGTGGATAAGCTTGCCGATGCTGTAAAGGTTACACTCGGCCCAGCCGGTAGAAATGTTCTTATCGACAAAAAATTTGGTGCACCTACCTCGACCAAGGACGGAGTGACCGTGGCAAAAGAGATCGAACTCGAGGATCCTTTTGAGAACATGGGGGCTCAGATGGTTCGTGAAGTATCGTCAAAAACAAGCGATGTTGCAGGTGACGGTACAACGACCGCTACGGTTCTTGCACAGGCCATTTACCGTGAGGGCCTTAAAAACGTGGCCGCAGGCGCACGTCCGATCGACCTCAAAAGAGGTATCGACAAGGCTGTAAAAGACGTTATTGCAGAACTCAGAACTATCAGCCGCGACATTTCCGGAAAAAAAGAGATCGCACAGGTCGGAACCATTTCGGCCAACAACGATCCGGAAATCGGTGAGCTCATTGCCGAAGCAATGGAGAAGGTTGGTAAAGATGGTGTCATTACCGTTGAGGAAGCAAAGGGAATGGAGACCGAGCTGAAGGTCGTGGAGGGTATGCAGTTCGATCGCGGTTATCTGTCTCCCTACTTCGTCACCAACTCGGAAAAGATGGATGCCGATCTCGAAGATCCTTACATCCTCATTCACGACAAGAAGCTCAGTAACATGAAAGATCTTCTTCCGATTCTTGAAAAAACCGCTCAGTCAGGTCGTCCGCTGATGATCATTGCGGAAGATATTGAAGGTGAGGCTCTTGCCACTCTCGTGGTCAACAAGCTTCGGGGCACGCTTAAGGTATGTGCTGTCAAGGCTCCCGGCTTCGGTGATCGCCGTAAAGCCATGCTGGAAGATATCGCCATTCTGACCGGTGGTACTGTCATTTCAGAGGAGAAAGGTTACAAGCTCGAAAACGCCACGATTTCCTATCTCGGTCAGGCTGCAACCATAACGGTTGATAAAGACAACACAACCATTGTCGAAGGCAAAGGCCAGGCCGATGATATCAAGGCGCGAATCAACGAGATCAAAAATCAGATTGAAAAATCAACTTCAGACTACGATACCGAAAAATTGCAGGAGCGTCTTGCAAAGCTTTCAGGCGGTGTTGCAGTCATTAACATCGGTGCTTCAACCGAGGTGGAGATGAAAGAGAAAAAGGCTCGTGTTGAAGATGCGCTGCATGCCACCCGCGCAGCTGTGCAGGAGGGTATTGTTGCAGGTGGCGGTGTGGCATTGATTCGTGCTGCCAAAGGCCTGGGTAACACCCAGCCGGAAAACGAAGACCAGAAAACCGGCGTAGATATCACCCGCCGCGCACTTGAAGAGCCGCTCCGCCAGATTGTTGCCAATACCGGTACGACCGATGGCGCAGTCGTTGTCGAGAAGGTAAAGCAGGGCGAAGGTGATTTCGGCTTCAACGCCAGAACCGAAGAGTACGAGAAGATGACCGATGCAGGTGTTGTCGATCCTACAAAGGTAACAAGAACCGCTCTTGAAAATGCAGCTTCGGTTGCAGGTATTCTCCTGACGACAGAGGCGGCTATTACCGATG
>JAKSDC010000220.1 GCA_022360275.1 Chlorobiales bacterium | reverse complement strand
AGCACAACCGGAGTGCGTGTTCCGATCCTGATAATCTCGACATGCTCGATGCTGCGGAGTTCAGTGAGAATCCAGTCAAGGTACTCGTCAGACAACAGGAACGGATCACCACCGCTCAGAAGAACGTCACGAATCTCCGGGGTTTGGCGGATATAATCAATCCCCTTGCTGATGACCGTTTTGGTTGGGATCGTGTCCTGATCGCCCACCTTGCGCTTGCGGGTGCAGTGACGACAATACATCGGGCAGGTATTGCTGACAAGCAGCAGCACCCTGTCGGGATATCGATGCGTGATGCAGGGAGCCGGACTGTCCGCATCTTCATGCAGGGGATCGGACATATCTCCTTTATATATATGCAGTTCTTGCGGTAAGGGAACACTCTGCAGAAAGATCGGATCATTCTGCATGTCTTTTGTATTAATCAGCGACAGATAGTATGGTGTTATCGACATCGGGAACTTGTCGACCGTCTCCTTGAAAGCTTTGCGCTGTTCTGCTGTGAGTTGTATATCAAGGAGTGTCTCGAAGGTCTCGATATCCCTGATGCTGTGACGCATCTGCCACTTCCAGTCCTTCCAGTAGGAATGATTGGCAGTCGAGTCAATGGAGTTGAAAATCTGTTCCTGGGTGATTGATAAGCTCATTGGATTGCTGAATGGTTTTGTTTTTACGCCCTTTTTCAGGTTTTTCGGGATCAAGATGACCGGCAAGTCTTTCAAGCAGGACTGCAAGTGTCAGCTGTTCTTCAACCGGAAGCTTGCTGAAAGCCTGTGCAAACCGATTCCTCATCAATTCCGGAACGGTATTGAGCATTTTCAAACCGGTATCGGTAATGCCGATCCTGACTTTTCGCTGGTCTTCCCTGGATCTGGTGCGTTTGACAAGACCACGCAGTTCTAACCTGTCGATAATGCCATTGACTGTGCTCATGCTGAGGTGAAGCTCATTGGCAAGCAGGGAAAGCGTATACTGCTTCTTCTCTGCAAGACTGTGAAGGCAAAGCATCTGAGGAGACGTGATATTGCATTCACGGTACAATTT
>JAKSDC010000033.1 GCA_022360275.1 Chlorobiales bacterium | reverse complement strand
GAACCGAAGAGTACGAGAAGATGACCGATGCAGGTGTTGTCGATCCTACAAAGGTAACAAGAACCGCTCTTGAAAATGCAGCTTCGGTTGCAGGTATTCTCCTGACGACAGAGGCGGCTATTACAGATGTCAAGGAAGATACTCCTGATATGCCGGCTATGCCTCCGGGCGGCATGGGCGGTATGGGCGGCATGATGTAAGGATTCTGCTGCAAGGCAGTTACGAAAGCCTCCCCGTTTTTCGGGGTGGCTTTTTTTTTGACAGAAATTCCTACCTTGACAGGAAGGTCGTTAATAAATCAGAAGTTCATATATCCAATGAGAGCCGTAGTATTGATAAGTGGCGGGATGGACAGCCTTGTCGTAACAGCTCAGGCGGATTTCCTGGGGTATGACGTTGCAGCGATACATGTCAATTACGGTCAGCGCACATGGCAGAAAGAGCTGATGGCATTCCGCCGGATATGCAGTCATTACAATATCGAACGGACACTGGAAATCGATGCGCCGTTTCTTGCGCATATAGGCGGGTCTTCGCTCACCGACAGCTCAATTCCGGTAGAGAAGGCTGATCTCAAGACAATGGAAGTGCCTACGAGTTACGTTCCCTTCAGAAACGCAAGTTTTCTTTCCATGGCCGTGAGCTGGTCGGAGGTTATCGGAGCAAACAAAATATTTATCGGGGCAGTTGAGGAGGATACTGCCGGATATCCGGACTGCCGCAAAGTGTTTTATGAAGCTTTCAACAAGGTTATCCAGCTCGGTACCAGGCCTGAAACTGCTATTGAAATCCAGACTCCGCTCATAGAGCTGCAGAAATCCGAGATCGTCAAAAAAGGGATCGATCTGGATGTTCCGTTTCAGTACAGCTGGTCATGCTATAAAAGCGAAGGCAAGGCATGCGGTATTTGCGACAGCTGTGCCCGCAGGCTCAGAGCGTTTCAGCAGGTAGGGGCTCCCGATCCGATTGACTATGATGAACGGCCCGACTATATGTAACGGCATTTTCCGAAGCCCCGGCATTTCACGTTGTATCATTATTAACTCTCAATCACCATAATACTCATGAGATCGGTAAAAACGCTGCCTGCAGCCACAGCAGGTGAACAGGAACGGTTAAAGCTTTCGTTCGGATTGATGGTGCTCGTCTGGATGACAGGTTTTATCGGACACTTTACGCCGTTGATGGAATGGCCGGCTCTGTTTCTCTATCTTTTCGGTTCAATCGGAATTGTCCTGTACAGAGGAATCAATTACGGTGACTGGACAAAAATGTACCTTGCCGGAGGGAATCTCAAAAAATCGCTTTTTTGGGGAGCAGTCGCAGGTGCTGTTCTTTTTCTGATGGATCTCGTGAATACGGTGATGTATTACAAAAACGGCGGGATACCCATGGCTGAAATGGAGATGCTGCTTGTCGGGAAATCGCTGATTTATTTTTTTCCGCTACTTATTCTTTCCGAAGAGTTTCTCTGGCGCGGCATCATGTTCTCCTCGATGATCGATCGGGGTATCAATGGCCACCTTACGGTGTTTCTTACGGCGATTTTTTATACGCTCAACCATTTTGCCGTTGCTCCCGTCGGCATGTTTGAACGGTCTCTTATGGCTATGATGGCTTTTCCAATAGGTATTGTGGGGGGATATATCGTTCTGAAGCATAAAAATGTGTGGGGCAGCGTGCTGCTGCATGCGATAACCATGATAGCCATGGTGCTCGATATTTTCGTCATTCCAAAACTTGTTACAGGATAATCAGTTGCAGTAAATCTATGGTGCAAAACAGAGTTTCGCGGCTACTGCAGGAGGAGAGAAAACTCCTCATTGCCTATTACATGCCTGAATTTCCGGTGCCCGGTTCGACGCTTCCGGTGCTCGATGCGCTGCAGAAAAACGGTGTGGGTATCATTGAGCTGGGTATGCCCTATTCCGATCCCATAGGAGACGGGCCGGCAATACAGGAAGCCGCTCACGTTGCGATTAAAAACGGCGTGCATATCGCCAGTATTCTCGATATGGTCAGAAAAGCAAGGGGAGGAGAAGGGTGTGAAAGGATAACAGTTCCTCTGCTGCTTATGGGTTATTGCAGTCCTCTGATGGCTTATGGCGGCGATTGTTTTCTTCATGACGCTTCGGAAGCAGGGGTTGACGGATTGCTCATTCCGGACCTGCCGCCCGAAGAGGCTGAAAGTTTTCTTGACAGGGCCAAGGGGTTCGGGTTGTCTGTTGTGTTTTTTATCTCGCCGGTGACACCGTCCGAGCGTATCAGGATGATTGACGGGCTCTCTACTGATTTTTCCTACTGTTTTGCGGTCAATGCAACGACCGGCACAGGCAAGCTGGTTGAAGCCGGGCGTGAAGCCGATATTGAAGCCTATCTGCAGCGGGTCAGGGAGAATACGGAAAAGAAGTTTGTTGTTGGTTTTGGTATCAAGGATCGCCAGCGCATTGAAAAAATGTGGAGCATGGCTGATGGCGCGGTTGTCGGGACCGCTCTTTTACAAGCCATACGGGATGCCTCGACTCCGGAAGACGCGGCGGCAAAGGCCGCGGAATTCTGCAAGACCCTGCAGCCTGCAGGGTAACCTTTACGCACATGGAAGGCAGGAATCCCTCAGTTGAGATAATTATCCCGCACTTCAGGGGATTCGCCATGCTTGAGCGCTGTCTTGACTCGCTCGCAGAAACCCGCTATCCGGCCATGGATATCTGTATTGTCGATAACGACAGCGGCGAGGGTGGTGCGCTTGGCGGGCTGGAAAGGAAATTCGAAAAATTGAGGGTGACTTCACTGCAGGTAAACAAAGGTTATGCGGGAGGGTGCAACAGCGCCCTTTTTTCCTCATCTGCCGATTATGTGGTGTTCTTAAATGACGATGCCGTTGTCGAGCCGTCATGGCTGCAGCCTCTAGTCGAGGCGGCAGAAACTGATGGCTCCATTGCGGCTCTGCAGCCCAAAATTCTCTCGTTTCGGGAACATCGGAAAGGAAAAAAAGTCTTTGATTATGCCGGAGGAGCCGGTGGTTTGATTGACCGGCTCGGTTATCCCTATTGCTATGGCCGCACGTTTTACCGGGTCGAAAACGACTTTGGTCAGTATGATCGTGAGCAGGATATTTTCTGGGCTTCGGGTGTCGCCATGTTTGCAAGAAGAGAGGTTGTTGCCGAGCTCGGGGGATTTGATGAGGATTTTTTTATGCATATGGAGGAAATAGATCTTTGCTGGCGAATTCTGCTCAATGGATACCGCATTGCTTCCGTTCCCTTATCCACCGTCTACCACGAAGGAGGTGCCTCGCTCGATAGAGGATCCCCCGAAAAAACCTATCTGAACCATCGAAACAACCTGACCATGCTTTTTAAAAACAGAGGTACGGCAGCACTTGTATGGGTTCTCCCGCTGAGGCTGCTGCTCGAATGCCTTGCCGCGGCCCGCTATCTTGCCGCCGGTCAATATCGTTTGGAAAAAGCCGCGGGCGTCCTTCGTGCATTGCTTGACAACGTGCTCCGGTTACGGCATACGTTACGGAAACGAAAGATTGTGCAGAGGGGGAGGACGGTGTCCGACTCGAAGCTTTTCTGCCGTACTCCGTTTACAATACTTTTCAGTCGTACTGTAAGAAAAAAATAGACGGATGAACGGGTGGGCCGTTATAACGGCTGCGTGGAAGCTTCAGTTTCTGCAAGTTTCCTGATTGCCTGCAGAATGGTCGGCAAATCCTGGTGCTGTACGAAGCTGACAAGAAACGGCGGAGCGAAGAAATCGGGCTTGAGCCGTGCCTGCCAGCTTAAAAAGGTGCCTTCATCCTTTTCGGACGGCTCAAAATTCCATTGACCGCGATAAACTTTGAACTCACCTTCGATAATTTCGAAAGAGAGCTTCCGCAGGAAATCCTCTTTTACTTTCAGTACGATGTGTACCGATCTTTCAATGAAAAAAATACCGCTTTTACCGGTCTGGCTTATGATTTTTTCACTCCCCTTGTCTTCGATCAGCCGGCTTTCGACGACTTTCGGGATCTTTTCGCTGAGATGATTGTAATCGACAAGAATGTTCCAGATTGTTTCCGGCTTTGCGGCTATGAAAACGGCACCCGACGCATCGATCACATCATTTTCGAGGTAGGAAACGTTTACCAGTGTTTCTCCTCTCAAGAGCTTTTGCCGGCTGACTTCCGGAATTTCCTGTTTGCCGGCATCATCCATGTTGTGCGGAGCTTTTATCCTCGTTGGATGTGGTTGTTGCCGATTCTGCAAGGTCTTTGATGGCTTCAAGCAATTCCCGCAAATCTCTTTTCTGTACAGCATCGATAATGAAGCCAGGCGCAGAAAAATCGGGTTTCACTTTCGCCGACCAGTTGACGATGGTTCCGTTTTCTTCGTGAGGGGTAAGGATCCATCTGCCGTCGAAGGTTTCAAAATCCCCGCTGAGAAGTTTGAAGGAAACCGAATCAGGAAAGGTTTCGGTAATCGCTACCTTGGTGCTGAATTTGATTTTAAAAAACAGTACACCGGTTTTGCTGGTTTGCTCGACGATTTTGACGTTGCCGCGGTCTTGGATGAGCGCGCTTTTCTTTACCTTTGGCAAGGTATCGGCGAGGTTATCGTAGTCGGTGATAACTGCCCATATGGCTTCGGGGCCTGAACGGACATAGATCGAACCGGATACATCGATGATATCATCATCTCTTTCAAGAGAAATGACGGCTTCGCCGCCAAGAAGACGGGTTTGTTCCTTAGGCTGTTGTTCCCTGGGCGACTCTGCATAAATGCTTGGTGCAGAAAAGAACGGAAGCAGAAGGTAGACTGCCAGAAGCGGGACAAGTCCTTTTTTCATAGGTGTGCTTTCTTTATCAACAGCCCGATCAAATCCCGGAAAACAGGTTCAATGACAAAGTGTGCTCTTTTCAGCACGTTTTTTATGAGCGGACAGTACCCCCGGAAGATCCTGCCGCTGAACAAAGCTTATCAATACCGGCGGGGCAAAAAACAGAGGTTTGATTTTGGCGTTGTAGTGCAGAAATGTGCCTTCATGTTCATGGTGTGTTTCAAGCAGCCATTCTCCATGGTAAACATGGAAGTCTCCGCTTATCTGCTCGAATGAAACCCGGTGAAGGTACTCTTCGTAAAGCTTCAAACGGAAGTTGACGGTTTTTTCAAAGATCAGGATCCCGGTTTTACCGGTCTGCTCGAGGATTATTTCTCCGTTTTTCTTTTCAATCAAACGGCTGGCTACTACTTTCGGAAGGGTTTTGCTGAGGTTGTCATAATCCGTCAGTGTTTTCCACACCTCTTCAGGCGGGGCTTCTATATGTATTCCGCCGGTTACCCCTATGACATCATCATCGTGATAGGAAAGACCAATAAGAATTTCACCACTGAGCAGTTGGTTATGATCGTGCATGCCGCAATGTAATTGTTCGATATGGCAGGTATAGATTCGCAAAAAGACAAAAAGCTCAAGCAACAATGTACATTCACAATTTGAACTGTGCAACGTCAGGAAGGTGCCAAGTAGCAATCAGGCTGTGTACAATGAATGATGGCACCCTCGTGCTGGGAGAGCTTGATACTTATTCCTGTTTCGTGCTGACGCGTTTCAAGAGGGCCCTGTTTTGTGCTGAAAATCGAATGCTCCTTTTTGTGAAGATCTTCGAGCTGCGTATGGTCAATGCTCACCTGAACGCCGGTAGAACTGAAGTTTGCAATGATGAATGCAGATTCATCGTTGAGATGACGGCGGTAGGCGATGCAGCCCGAAGTATCGTGCATGTTGAGCTTGAGAATCTCGATCTTCCCGCTGGTGAATATTTCCGTGTTGGTAAGGTTGAACAACTTCTGGTAAAATGTCCGCAGCTCTTTGTTTGCTTTTTCGTCTTTATGGCGGAGCAGCTGAACGGGAAGCCGTAGCTTGAGTCCTTCCATCTGCCCCTGGTGAATGAGATGCATGCCGGGAGAGGTCAACAGTATCAGTGCCGCTACCAGGTGGTTCGGGCCAAGCTTTTTTGCTGCGCGCGGCTCGTCATGATTTTCAAGGAAAAGGCAAAGTTTCGACTGGTAATCCCATTCGGCTTTGAGGTGTTCTCTGAGCCTTGCAATGTTAACCGGATGGGCGGTTATATGATCATAAAACGGTTTGTCATAGGTGTAATCGAAACCCAGTTGCTGCAGTTCCCACTCTTTGTTCCAGTATGATTCGGCAAGAAAAACAAAATCAGGTTTCCGGGATTTTACAGCCGTTATTGTTTTTTGCCAGAATTCTTCGGGCATTGGGCCGGTAAGGGGACCCCATGTCGTATCAAACACCGGCTTGAGAATCAACATGGCGACATCACAGCGGATGGCATCACATTTTTCACTGACCAGGAGAAGGTTTTCTCTCATGAGTTCATGGGTGCCGGGATTTGCGTAGTTCAACTGCAAGGTATCCGTCCATGCCGGGAAGTAGGGGTCCTTACCGTGAGCAAGGTACGTGTCCCGGTCGTATTCGAAACATGAACCGGGATCCAGATCACGCTCCTCGTTTGATATGCTTACAAAATATTCCGGGTGTTCAGGAAGCCATGTGTTGTCAAGCGCCAGATGGTTAGGCACAAAATCAAGCATGAGCCGTATTCCTGAATCTGAATCACTGAGCCTTTTGCGGAATATGTCCAGTTCTTCTTCCTCGCCGAGAGAAGGATTGAGGCTGTACTCGGGTATGGCGTAAGGAGACGCTCCGATATCTTCGGGGGAAAGGTTATCCACCTGTTCCAGAAAGGCTGTCCTGAGGCAGGGGTGTGAGCGTGCTATAGCCTGACTGTAGATGCTAGGTTTCCATATGCCCATCAACCAGACGATGTCGAAGCCGCAATTCATGAAAAAATCGAACTCTTTTTCCGGAACCGTGCCAAGCGTGACGAGTCTCTGGTATTTGTTGGAAAGGCTGCGAAGCCAGACTCTTGTGTTGATTTCGTAGACTAACGGGAACATTGTAATCGGTGTCGGGTTGATGTGTGTGTCGTTTATCCGGTATTCGACCTTTAATGCGCAAAAGAGGATCTCTACATATCAGAATCCATGTTCACGCTGTAAGGATTTCGGGCTCTAATATAGCACCGAATGCCTGCCAATAAAATGTAAAATGATTGTGTCATGCTGTATGTTGAACGGGGATAGAATAAAACAGGGGTGTTGTTGTTGTAAATGGTTTTCGAAATTTCTGAATGAGGGGGAGGGATCGCTATGAAGAAGCTTGCAGACAATCTCATCGAAAGAAAATCCATAGCGCTTGCCGGATGGGAAGCGACAAAGGTTGACGATGAAAAACGACTCAGAAGAGTCTTCACCTTTGATGACTTTGTTTCTGCAATGGCTTTCAGCGTGAAAGTGGGTATGGTTGCCGAGAAAGCCGATCATCATCCCGTGCTGCTTACCGAGTGGGGAAAAGTCACGGTTTCCTGGTGGAGCCATTCGCTCGGCGGGTTGAGCGAAAAGGATTTTGAAATGGCCGCCAAAACGTCGGATCTTTATGAGGGTTGATGCCAATGAAGGGGCCTCATCGATGGATATGAATTTTGAAATGGAAGACGGTCTTTTTTTTTATTTTAATCGCGATGAATTGACGAAGCTTTTGTATGCATTGATGGACTAACTTTTTTCAGAAAGAATTTTGATTGATTTTTTAGAGCAGCTGAATGACGTGCAGCGGCAGGCCGTTCAGACTACCCAAGGCCCGGTTATGGTACTCGCGGGAGCGGGTTCAGGTAAAACCAGGGTCATTACCTACAGAACAGCTTATTTGATCGGTAAGGAAAAGGTGGCTCCGCATCAGATTCTTGCGCTGACCTTTACGAACAAGGCAGCCAACGAGATGCGCCAGAGGGTCGATGAACTGCTGCATGACGGGAGTTCAAGAGGACTCTGGATAGGCACATTCCATTCGATATTTGCGCGCCTGCTCAGGAATTACATTCATCTGATCGGCTATGACGGCAATTTTTCGATTTACGATTCCGATGACAGCAAGAGTCTGATCAGGCAGGTGATGAAAGAGCTGAACATTCCCGTCGATTCGGTGCCGGTCAATACAGTACAGGGCATCATAAGCAGGGCAAAAAACAGTTTTATTCTTCCGGACCAGTTTCATGCGCAAGCTGCGGATTACAATGGCCAGAAAGCAGCACAGATTTACGAGGTGTATGCCCGCAGGCTAAGGGAGAACAATGCGCTTGACTTTGACGACCTGCTTATAAAACCGATTGAGCTTTTTCAGGAGCAGCCGGCCGTCCTCGAACAGCTCCAGAACTATTTCCGCTACATCCTCATAGACGAGTATCAGGATACGAACCGTGCCCAGTACCTTGTTGCAAAATCCCTTGCCGCAACCCATCGAAACATTTTTGTGGTTGGCGATGATGCGCAGTCTATTTACTCCTGGCGCGGGGCCGACATTACCAATATTCTGAATTTCCAGGACGACTACCCTGAGGCGTCGGTTTTCAAGTTGGTCGAGAACTATCGCAGTACACAGACAATACTCCAGGCTGCAAACGGGGTAATCAAACGTAACCGGAAACAAATAAAAAAGGAGCTTGTCTCCCGGCAAAGCAGCGGCGAGCCTTTGACGCTTCTCGAATCGTTCAATGAAAAGAGAGAAGCCGAAAAAGTGGGGGAATACATTCGTACCTGGAAGCTCACGAAAGGCTATGATTACAAGGACTTTGCGGTTTTCTACCGGACCAATGCACAGTCGAGGGTTTTAGAGGATATTTTTCGTATGGACAGAATTCCTTACAGGATTTTCGGGAGCGTGTCGTTTTATAAACGCAAGGAGATCAAGGACGCCGTTGCATATCTTCGTTTTATCCGTAACGATCAGGATACCGAGTCCCTGCTGCGGATTATCAATTTTCCACCCCGGAAAATCGGGGAGGTCAGTATCAGTAAGCTTCGTGATTATGCGGTCATGAATAACATCTCCGTTTATGAGGCTGTTCTCAGGGCCGAGGAAGCGGGTTTTCCTGCAAGACTGCGCAACGCTCTTCAGGGGTTCGTTGCTGTTATCGAGCAGTTGAAAGGTATTGCAAAAGAGGGTTCGGTCTATGATGTTCTCTCTGCTTTGTATGAATCGACAGGCATTACCTCGTTGCTCCAGGCAGAGAATACCCCTGAATCGATGGCTCGCTATGAAAATCTTCAGGAACTGCTGTCGATGGCGGGGGATTTTTCAGATCATAATGATGGCACAAACGGACTGGAGGACTTTTTGAACGGTATTTCCCTGGCAACCGACTACGAAGAAATCCAGGATTCCGACAATTATGTTTCACTGATGACGGTTCATGCAGCCAAGGGGCTTGAGTTTCCGGTGGTTTTTATTACCGGTCTTGAAGAGCGGCTTTTTCCGCTCAATTATTATGAATCAGATGAGCTTGAAGAGGAACGAAGGCTGTTTTACGTTGCTGTGACCAGGGCACAGAAGAAGGTTTTTCTCTCATGGGCCAAGAGCCGATACTATTACGGTCAGCCCCAGATGTGCATGAAATCCATGTTTATCGATGAGATCGACAACAGTCTCCTGGTTACTGAAGGCGGAGGAAAGCCAGATGTTGCGGGCACTCAAAAACAACACCTTCGTCACGGCAGCGGGATGGCTTCGGTACCTGCTTCCGTTTCGTGCAGTGGGGAAAATGGAGAGCTGCGTAGCAAGGATTCGGGTTTGAAATCGGGAATGAGGGTACATCATGCCATGTTCGGCGCCGGTATTGTTCTGGCAGTTCAGGGGAGCGGCGAGCGGCAGAAAGTGCAAATCAGGTTCAAAAACGCAGGTGAAAAAACGTTGATGGTGCAGTATGCAAACCTTACCATAGAATAACAGGAAACAGGTAGTCTGTGAGGAGAAATGACTGATGAATAGTTACTAATAGTCAATAGTCAATTGTAATTAGTCAATTGTGAGCGATCGCTCAACGTAGTCAAGATTCTGGAGCATGAAAATCCTTTTTGGTGTTCAGGGAACGGGAAATGGTCATATAAGCCGGAGCAGGGAACTGGTAACCAGTCTGCGGGATTTGGGGCATGAGGTTGAGGTAATAATCAGCGGCCGGAAAGAAGAAGAGCTGAAAGAGATCGAGGTTTTTTCCCCTTACAGGGTTTTAAAAGGTCTGACGCTTGTAACTTTCAAGGGAAGGATGAATTACATCGAAACCATGTTCCAGCTCGATCTCGGACGGTTGATGTCGGATGTGTTTACGCTGGATGTAAACGGAACAGACCTCATCATTACTGATTTTGAGCCGGTGACTTCTATGGCGGCAAAAGTGAAAAATATTCCGTCCATGGGGTTTGGCCATCAATATGCGTTTCGCTACGATGTTCCTATGGCGAAAGGTAGCATATTCGAGCGTTATACCTTACTGAATTTTGCGCCGGCACGGTACAATGCCGGTCTCCACTGGCATCATTTTAACGAGCCCATTTTCCCCCCGGTAATTCCCCGCACTCTTTATGAAGCTGGCGAGGTCATGGCAAAGGACAGCAAGGTGCTTGTCTATCTTCCTTTTGAAGAAGTTGAGGACGTTACCGTTCTCCTTGAGCCGTTTGACGACCGTGAATTTTATATATACGGAAAGGTCAAAGAGGATCGTGATGAGGGTCATCTTCGCTTCAGGGGCTACTCACGCGAAGGATTTCTCCATGATCTTCAGGAGTGCAGCGGTGTTGTCTGTAATGCCGGGTTCGAGCTGCCGGGAGAGGCATTGCATCTCGGGAAAAAGCTGCTGGTAAGGCCGCTTGACGGGCAAATTGAACAGGAGTCGAACGCCCTCGCTCTCGAGGAGCTTTCCCTGGGTATGGCGATGCACTCTCTTGACGGAAACATTCTCAGAGACTGGCTGCACAAGCCGAACAGGGAACCAATGGGTTTCAGCAGAACGGTCGATTATATTGCCGAATGGGTAACAAAAGCTCAATGGGATGATCTGGCCGACTATGTTGAAGCTGCCTGGGCAGACTCCCTGACTGTCAGCTGAATGGTCCTGGCATGTTCGGGATGAAAACGGTATGGATGTATGTTGAAGCTTGATGAGGTCGTCCGGGCATATCTGCACGGCTATTTCCCCATGGCGGACCCCGATGACGGGAAGGTCTACTGGTGTCAGCCCCATCGCCGGGCTATTGTTCCTCTGCAAGCTTACAGGGCATCCAGAGTTGTCAGAAGCTTGGTGAGGAAGGCTGCATTCGAGCTCTGTTTCAACCGTGATTTCGAGAAGGTTATTCACAGTTGTGCTACCCCTCGTGAAACTGACACGCAAACCTGGATATCGGAAGAGATTATTGCGAGTTACATAGGGCTTCACAAGCAGGGTTTTGCTCACAGCGTCGAATGTTATTGCGGTGATGAACTTGCAGGAGGCTTGTACGGCATTGCAATTGGAGGAGCTTTTTTCGGTGAGTCCATGTTTTACAATGTTTCGAACGCTTCCAAAGTGGCCTTTGACGGCCTGGTAACACATCTTAACAATAAGGGTTACGAGCTTCTCGATGCTCAGATTATGAATCCTCATCTTGAAAACCTTGGTGCTGTGGAAATTGACCATGTCGAATACATGAGGCTGTTGGAGAAGGCGTTACAGAAAAAGATACGTTTTATATAAAGCCGGAAAATGGTACCTTTATTGCTCTAAGCTTGCAATGTGCATTCTCGGGAAACCTGAAGCAGGTAATTTCTGATTAAAAACAGGAGAAAAATCTATGCTGTCGAGGGATCTTGAAGAGGGTCGGTCACAACCAAGGGTAATCATCTATTCAGGCAAGGGTGGGACGGGTAAAACCACAATTTCTTCATCCACTGCCGTTGCTTTGGCAAGAAAAGGCAAGCGGGTGCTGATTATGTCTTCCGATCCCGCGCATTCCCTTTCGGATGTTTTCAATACGCCTATAAGCCGGAACGAGCCTCAGAAGATCGAACAGGATCTTTACGGCCTTGAAGTCGATACGATTCATGAGCTGAAGAAAAACATGTCGGGATTTCAGAAGTTTGTTTCTTCTTCCTATCAGAACCAGGGGATCGACAGCGGTATGGCTTCCGAACTGACCACCCAGCCCGGACTCGATGAAATCTTTGCGCTTGGAAGATTGGTAGATGAAGCTCAGTCGGGTAAATGGGATGCGGTTGTGCTCGATACTTCCCCAACCGGTAATACGCTCAGGCTGCTTGCCTACCCTGAAATTATTATCGGAGGCAACATGGGCAAACAGTTTTTCAAACTGTACAAAAGCATGTCTTCTCTTGCACGCCCGATGAACAAGAATGCCATTCCCGATGAGGAGTTTTTCAATGAGGTTAATGTTCTGCTGAAACAGATGGAGGATATCAACAAGTTCATTCTCAGTCCCGAGGTGACCTTCAGACTGGTTCTGAACCCTGAGAAGCTCTCGATTCTCGAGACAAAAAGAGCATATACTTTCGTTCATCTTTACGGCATCAATATAGACGGCATCGTGATCAACAAGATTCTGCCGACATCGAAGACGGTTGGCGAGTATTTCGAGTTCTGGGCCGACCTGCACAGCAAGTATCTGATGGAAATCGATAATTCGTTCTATCCGACTCCGGTGTTTCGCTGTCAGCTCCAGCGTACCGAACCGATCGGTCCGGATGCACTTCATGAGGTCAGTAAGCTGGTCTTCGGCGAACAGTCTCCGGACAAGGTCTACTATTCAGGGAAAAACTTCTGGATCGAATCCAAAAAAAGTGCCCATGCGGAAGAGCATCTCGAGATTCTCTGTATTCGTATTCCGTTTCTCAAGGAAGCCGAGAATGTCGAGGTCAAGCGTATGGGTACCGATATTGTCGTTACGGTCGACAGGGCACAACGTATCATTACACTGCCGAGAGCGCTCTACAGTCTCGAGATGGAAAAATATGTCAGGGAGGACGACCTTTTGAGGTTGCAGTTCAAAGAGGTTCCGGTTGATAAAGAAGAAATGGAGTTGAATGTCAACAAGAACGTACTGAACAAGCTTCGCTCGTTGAGGAAAATGAAATTCTAAAGGTTCAGGCCGCTCACGACAATTAATAAAGGTGCCCTAAAGCAAGTTTTCTTGACGATACATTGTGCATTTGGCTGTATTCTTTGTATCTTCTCCTTTTAAAATATTAACTTTACAGGGATTTTTGCCCCAGATAACTGTTAAAAGAATCAGCTTAAAACATGCCTGAGAAAGCGCGTTACGGTCTTTTAAAAGGAAAGAAAGGGATTGTTTTCGGTCCGCTGGATGAAAGCAGCATCGGCTGGCAGATTGCTCTCCATGCCTACCGGGAAGGCGCCGAGATTGCAATTTCCAATATAGCTACTGCACTAAGGTTTGGTAACATCAATGAGTTGGCTGAGATTTGCGGCAATGCCCCTGTTATCATGTGCGATGCAAGCAAGGATGAAGATGTTGACAAGGCTTTCAAGGAGCTGTCGCAACAACTTGGATCAGTTGACTTTATCGTTCATTCGATAGGGATGTCGCAGAACATCCGCAAGCAGATTCCTTATGAGGAACTGAATTACGAATGGTTTATGAGAACACTGAACGTGTCGGGAATTTCACTGCACCGGCTGGTGTCGTTTGCGTTGAAGAACAACGTGATCAATGACGGAGGAAGCATTCTGGCGCTATCCTATATCGCTTCTCAGAGAAACTACTGGACCTATTCCGATATGGGAGATGCCAAATCGCTGCTTGAATCGATAGTCAGAAGTTACGGGCCACGTCTTGCACAACGCGGTATCCGGATCAATACGATTTCACAGAGCCCCACGTACACCAGGGCGGGAAGCGGTATTCCGGGGTTTGAAAAGATGCATGAATACAGCGACCTTATGTCTCCGCTCGGTAACGCTTCGGCGGAAGAGTGCGCGGAATACGCCGTTACCCTTCTGAGTGATCTGACGCGAAAGGTGACGATGCAGAACCTCTTTCATGACGGGGGCTACAGCTCCATGGGGGCAACAATACCCATAATCAGGCTTGCCCATGAAGCTCTTGATGACAAGGGGCTTGCAGAAAGGGTCGGGCTGGAAAATTTTTCACCCTCCAAATAATCTGCCGGGGACAAAATCCTACACCGTTTCCGGTTTTTATTCTGCCAAAGACTTAACGGTTTTCGGCATGGCATATGAAATTTTGACATCGCCTGAATAACAGGCGATGAGGGGTTTGTTTTTTTGCCGGGTGGCAATAAAGCCCCCGGTTACAGCATAAGTTTTTTCAAGAGGACGTTTCGTAGTAGTTCATAATCAATCATAAGTGCATACATAAACAAAAACTAAAAAGCAAAATAACATGGCTAAAATCGTCTATACCAAGATTGATGAAGCGCCGGCGCTGGCGACATATTCACTGTTGCCGATGATCCAGGCGTTCACAAAGGGTACCGGTGTTTCAGTTGAAACAAGCGATATCTCTCTTGCAGGAAGGATTATCGCGAATTTCCCTGAAAATCTTACCGAAGAGCAGCGTATTCCCGATAACCTGACTGCGCTTGGCGAGTTGGCGAAAACCCGTGAGGCCAACATCATCAAGCTTCCTAACATCAGTGCATCGATTCCCCAGCTCAAGGATGCAATCAAGGAACTGCAGGATCATGGGTATAACATTCCCGATTTTCCTGAAGATCCCAAGACCGACGCTGAAAAAGAGCTCAGGACACGTTTTGCAAAGGTTCTTGGAAGCGCTGTCAACCCGGTGCTTCGCGAAGGGAACTCCGACAGAAGGGCGGCCGCTTCGGTCAAGCAGTATGCAAAAAACAACCCGCACCGCCTGAGAGCATGGGAAGAAGGTTCAAAGGCGCATGTCGCTCACATGGACGGCGGCGATTTCTTCGGAAGCGAACAGTCGACAACCATGCCCGGAGCGACTGACGTCCGCATCGAGTATGTCGATAACGACGGGAGCGTGACGGTTCTGAAGGAAAACATTGCCCTGCAGGATGGTGAAGTTGTAGATACCTCCTGTATGAATGCACGCAAGCTGCGCGAGTTTTTTGCCGATCAGATCGAAAAGGCGAAAAATGACGGCCTTCTTCTTTCGCTTCATATGAAAGCGACCATGATGAAAGTTTCCGATCCGATCATTTTCGGCCACGCCGTATCGGTATTCTACAAGGACGTCTTCGACAAGCACGGTGACGTGCTCAATGAACTCGGCGTCAACGTCAACAATGGGCTTGGTGACCTGTATGCCAAGATCGAGAAGCTTCCTGCCGACAAGAAAGCCGAAATCGAGGCAGACATCCAGGAGGT
>JAKSDC010000088.1 GCA_022360275.1 Chlorobiales bacterium | reverse complement strand
TTTCCCCCTCTATTACAGGACTTGCAAGGAGTTTAAGAGCGCTTTCAAGGAGGACGGCGAGGAAGCGGAGATCAACAAGCAGTTGAACAAAGCATCCCTGGTTATCGCCGAGCGTCAGATAATGGATTTCCGTGAGCTGCGGAACGAAAAGCTCGATGCAAAAAAGGTTGAGAATTTCCTGGACCGGATGGCTGAGGAAATTGGAAGTTTGTTTTAATACCCTAAAATAACGGCGAGGCAGGCTCGGAGCCTGCCCTTTCTGTTTTCCGGCTGGTATCAGATATGGCAGGTGTAGCGGCAGGTGATGTTTCCGCTTTCTCCGGTGATCGATGCGTCGATTTTGGTGTCGGAATTGACCAGTTCCTTGAGCAGTTTGGTGAACGTACCGAGGTAGAAGTTGCCGACAACGGGGATGGTCGGATGGGTGATCTTGACGGTGATGACCGGTGTTTTGCCGGTGGTATAGCTGAAACCGCCGCTTCCGACAAAGGTCCAGGCGTTCTTGCTGATGGCGAAGAACAGCAGCTTGAATGCAAGGCCGGGCGGTAGCGGTTTGAGCAGCGTCTGGAAAAATCCGGGGATTCTCACTTTCAAGAGATAGGCCGCGGTGCGCTTTCCCGAATCGTTTAGCAGTTCCGCAAGCACACCGGGGTCAAGTTCTTTGCCGAGAGATGTGACAAGGTTGTGAAACTTCTCCTCCTCAACCATTTCTGACGGCAGGTTGCCGATAAGGTGTTTCTGGCCCGCGACAGTCAGGCGGGCATCAGCTTCTGCTTTACCGTATTTTGCTTCCATAGCCGCGACCGTCTGAATGATGGAGTTGGGGCCGATTTTAGCAGGAGCTGTCATGTGAGGATAGCTGTTTGGTTAGTAAATGATTGGAAAAATGATATTCACGTTTTCTGTAGCCCAGCCTTTTCGGACGGTGACCGTATCGCGGTTGACGGCAAAAAGGTCAGCAGGCTCGAATGGATGGATATTGCCTGGATTCCACGGTAGCTCATTGTCTTGTCCCGGCACTGATCGAGGGATAAACGCCCTCATGGTGTAATTGCCGGGAGCGAGCTCGTCGATGGTGAAATCGGCAGGACCGGTGCTCGTTCTCTGGACGACCGTTCTTCGGGGCAGCCGGTTTACCGAATCAAGCGCTTCGACGACGACCGTTTCGGTTCCCCCGGATACGGTTCCGGTGATGGAACCGAAATCTCCGGAATCCGCCACGGTAAATATGGAAGTGGCAAGTGAATCGGAGGCTTTTTCTCCATTCAAGCCGATGAGGGTTGCCAGTTGCATGTCAACACGGTAAGAACTGCCGTTGCTGAAACCGGGATCTGCCTGCAGCGTGTAGCGCCTGCTGTCGACCGGGCTGATCGTGAATGCGAGTGGAGAGGTGTTTTCTCCTTTCACACGGTAGAGTTTAACGGCCTGTCTGAGCGATTCCTCCTCAACCGGTATGTTAAAGGATATGTCAACCGTTCTGCCCCGTTCCGGGTAAGTGGTTCTGAGAAACGCGGTTTGTTCGCCGTTTTTAGGAAATAATTCGGTCAGAGTGATGGTTTCTTTCCGCTCTTTGTCGCTTCCTCTGCATATGGTCGGCGCGGTATGTCCTTTATAGGTGATCCGGTATCCCGATTTCTTGTCGAGCTTGCCGCTGACTACCCCGAAAGTAACCGCTTCTCTTGTATTTTTCAGGCTGTAATACCCTTTGATCGGCACTGAAGCGTTGCTTAGCGT
>JAKSDC010000062.1 GCA_022360275.1 Chlorobiales bacterium | reverse complement strand
TCAATTTTTAAACCGCTTTTTAAAACCATTTTTTCATTTATAGTTGTTTTTACATCAATTTTTAAATTCATTTTATGCTGTGATGCTTCAATATCGTTATTGATAATGTTTTGTTCCGTATTATAGAAATTTCCGATATACGTTGTTAGATTTTCTGCATTTAAACCATAAAGACTAAAATCAGCAGACAGCTCATTCTTGCTATTAAAGTGGTGCTTGTAAAAAAAGGAAATAAAGTGACTAAGATTTTTGTCCGTATCGTCTTTGTTAGCATTATAGCCTGAAAAATGATTATTGGAAAAATTGACTATGCTCTCTATGTTACCATCAAGTTCGCTTGAATAAGGATTGAGATTAACATAAATACCCAACTCATTATTGTTCTTGAATAAATAATCCACTCCAAAGTGAAACCGATGTGACTCGTTTTTTTGTCTTAGCTTATAAGTGGATTGGTAATAATCCAGATTATCGTGATTTAAAAAACGCCAAAATTTATATTCCTCAATATCGAAATAGTTCAACTCACCATTGTAGGAAGTGTAAATACTTAGGTTTTTAATGCAATATGTTATATTATAATTTGGAAACGAATAAATCTCCTTCCCTGAAGCTGGAATATCCAAAAGGAGTTGACCGTTTATACCGGATTCTTCCTTATTCTTTGAAACAATATTAATTATTCCAGTGATGTTTGCATCATACTCAGAACCCGGTGATCGTATCACTTCAAGTTTATCTATTTTACTGACATCTATTTGGCTGAGGAAATGCCGATCACGTTCTTTCCCGTCCACCAAAATGCTTATATTCTGATTTCCGTCAAGCGAGATGTTTTGCATCAGATCAACCTGTATACCGGGTACATGCTTTATGACATCCATACCTGTATTTGAGGCATCCGTTATTTTTTTATTTATGTAATAGGTGGTTTTGTTTGATTCCGACTTTGCTTTGATCTGCTCTCCGATCGTTACGATCTCATCAAGCAAAATAGCTTTTTGTTTTAAATAGACATTTCCGAGCTTCAGGCTATCAATTGATCCTTGAAAGTCGAGTGCTATGCTTTTAGATTCATATCCGATAACACTTATCCGTAAAATGTTTGAGCCCGAATTAGTTATGTTTATCGAGAAATTTCCATTGAAATCGCTGCTGCTTCCTTTGATTAAGGTTGAATCAGGCAAACGAAGTATAGCTATATTTGAGAAAGGAATACTTTCCGTACTTTCTTCATCCCTGATACTTCCACTAATATTGATTGTTGTTTTTGCCTGAATATGTAATGATGACAAGCAAAAACAAGCTAAAAAAATGATAATCTCCAGTTGATGTTTCATGATAATTTTGCGCTAATATGTAATTGTTTTTTGCAAAATGATGAGAAATAAAAT
>JAKSDC010000034.1 GCA_022360275.1 Chlorobiales bacterium | reverse complement strand
TTCTACTTTGCAGCCTCCTACAAACTCAGGGCAATCTACCGCTTCCTCATCCGCCTCCGCCAAATGAAAGTGTTCAATATCGAGTTGAGGGAGTTTCTGCAGTAGCAGAACCGTACGGAGTTAAGACGCAGGTAACCGGTATTGGGTAATGGGTAATCGGTAAGACCATTACCCATTCCCGAATACCCAGTACCGATTCGCTCTGGCTGAGAACTTGGAGCAGTTCATTGCTCAGCACTCGTTGCTGATTTTAACACAATAGGGGGCCTCCATTTGGTCCGAGAATGTTGATACTTACCAGACACTGCAAGGAAATGCTTGAGCAAAGGGATATCATAGGAGGCTCTGGTATTCAGTGCTGTAGAAAACCCTGACAGGGTTGAAGATCATGACGATGATACACGTCACTATTTGAAAAAAATTGATGAGAATAATAATAATAATAACAAATGGTTGCGAATTATTGTTAATGTAAAAGAAGAACCAAATAAGTGCGTTACGGCGTTTTTTGATCGGAGATTAAGGAGGAAAGAATGAAGGTAGTCTTTGACAAAGAGACAGATACACTTTATTTCAGGCTTGATGAAGCCAGGATAGTTGAATCTGAGGAGGTTAAAGCTGGTGTGATTCTCGATTACGATGAAAATGAGAATGTCATAGGTGTAGAATTTCTTAATGCTTCAAAAAGAGCGACAAAGGAAGAGTTATCTACCATGCAGTTTCAAACCGCATGAGTAAACGGTGGATTACGAGCATCCGTTGCAAAGCAAAGAAGCTGACATTTCAAACTCATTGCTCAGCACTCGTTGCTCATTGCTTACGGTTCAGAAGTTCCCCAGTTCTCAGTGCTTAGTTCTGAGTCCTAAGTGTCAGGGTGAGTTGATATGAGTAAAATTGAGAAGTTCGAAGACCCTGACATCTGGAAAAGCGCGAAAAAGCTGTGTCAGAAGATTTTTGACATTACGAATAGAGAACCATTCAGTAAAGATTACAGATTCAAAGATCAAATCAGATCCTCCTCAGGCTCAATTATGGATAACCCCGTGAAATACAGGTGTATTACGTTTACGTGCTTAGAAGTAAGAAGGACGACAATTTTTACATAGGCTATACAAGTGACCTTGATCGGAGGATTGATGAGCACAATCAAGGTGCATCAAAATCGACAGCGCATCGTCGCCCATTGGAACTGGTTTACTATGAGGCCTGTAGGAGTATCAAAGATGCGATGCATAGAGAGAAGTATCTGAAATCAACCTACGGGTCATCGTTATCTGAATAACAGGCCCAAGAATGACGGTAATGATTGAAAAGCTTTAATAAAATCTGTTTCACAGGGGGCTGAAGGTTTTGAACGAGGCGGTAATAAAGAGTTTATTCAGTTTCTCTATATAGCCAAGGGTTCCTGTGGAGAAACGCGGTCACAGGTTCATCGTGCAAGTGATTTTGGATATATTAATGGTGAAGAATACAAGGACCTGATTAACGGAAGTGTACAACTGAGTAAAAAGATCTCAAGTTTTATCAGCTACTTGAAAAACAGTCAGTTGAAAGGAGAAAAATATTCAAACACTCGAACACATTGAATCTCTTGAGCCTCAACCCTTGAATTTTCAATGTTGAATCTTGAATTTCTTTCCTTGAAATCTCTTGATCCTTGAACGTTGAATCTTTCCCCTTGAACTGAGAGCTTAAATTTTACAGACAGGCGGCTTTCAACTAAAAACCCGACACTTTCTGTCTATCCTGGAGCCAGCTATATGGCTATCTTGCTAATCAGCTATCGAGCTATCTTGGCAAGTATGCAGCAGTTAATGAAGAATGTCTGAATAAGTATATTTTGTTTACAACGTCCCCTCTTTTTACAAAAATCTATGTTGCTGGTCATCGAGGCATGGTCGGGTCGGCAATTGTGCGGCATCTACTTGCTAATGGCTGTTCTGAAGAACAACTGATTCTGCGAACCCATGCAGAACTCGATCTCACTAACCAGGCTGCTGTTCGTGAATTCTTCAAATCTGAACAGCCTGATCAAGTCTATCTGGCTGCTGCTAAGGTCGGGGGAATCCATGCAAACAATACCTATCCGGCTGAGTTCATCTATCAGAATTTGATGATCGAGGCAAATGTGATTCATGAAGCCTGGCGGGCAGGGGTGAAAAAATTGCTCTTTCTTGGTTCAAGCTGCATCTATCCTAAAATGGCTTCTCAACCAATGGCCGAGGATGCACTACTGACAGGGACCCTCGAACCAACCAACGAACCTTATGCCATCGCGAAGATCGCCGGTATAAAACTCTGCGAAAGCTATAACCGCCAATACGGTACCGACTACCGCAGTGTCATGCCGACCAACCTCTATGGACCGGGCGACAATTACCACCCCGAAAACAGCCACGTGATCCCGGCCCTCATCCGCCGTTTCCATGAAGCCAAAGTTCAAATGGAATCCGACTCAGTACTCAGTACTCAGCACTCAGTACTCGATACGCCCCACACCCCACACCCCACATCCCACATTGTTAAGATTTGGGGAACAGGAACACCCCGGAGAGAATTCCTCAATGTCGATGACATGGCAGCAGCATCTGTTCATGTGATGAAT
>JAKSDC010000069.1 GCA_022360275.1 Chlorobiales bacterium | reverse complement strand
ACCGGTTACGCATTTCTTCGCCCGGTGTCTGTCAGATGGTATTTTTAGATGACAAAATAGCAAGTTCATACGTTCTTGTGCAGCGGTGAAAAATCATTACAATCCTCCTCTTGTCTCGAACTGGCTCCCAGCCAGCTACGGTCACCCTTGTTTGGTCGTGCTAACAGGGCTTTTCATAGGTTTTCATTTCTACCTATTATTCGTATCTTCAATTCTTTATATCAAAGCTTGACGGTTACAGAATCCGAAGCTGTATTCACGGTGTTACCGAAGGGATGCGGCGGCAGTAAATTTTCAGGAGGAAGGAGTTCATGGCGTCAGTTCCGGGCACAACTCAGATAATCAAAGAAGACAACGTTACCCACAGCTTTTGCGGCCTTGCCAGTGTCGGTTGGCTCTATCAGAAAATCAGGGACAGCTTTTTCCTCATTCTCGGTACTCATACCTGCGCACACTTTCTCCAGAATGCACTCGGCATGATGATTTTCGCAAAACCCCGTTTCGGTATCGCGCTGATGGAAGAGGGTGACCTCTCGCGACAGGATCCGAATCTCGACGACGTTATTGCTGAAATCAGGAGAGACCATCATCCATCGGTAATTTTTCTGCTTTCGTCCTGTACACCGGAAGTTATGAAAGTCGATTTCAAAGGGCTTGCGCATTCACTGAGCGCCCCTGAAGTTCCGGTGCTTTTCGTGCCGGCGAGCGGACTTGTCTACAATTTTACACAAGCGGAGGATTCGGTGCTTCAGGCAATGGTGCCGTTCTGTCCGGAAGCGCCTGCCGGTGAAAAAAGCGTTGTATTCGTCGGTTCGGTCAACGACTCCATTGCCGACGACCTGCGCTCGGAAGCTGAAGAGCTTGGCATCAAGGTAGAGGGATTTCTCCCGGAAAACCGCTTTGACCAACTGCCTGCCATAGGGCCGGATACTGTGCTCGCGCCCATACAACCGTATCTTTCGAGAGTGGTCTCCCGGCTTAACCGTGAACGGGGTTCGAAAGTGCTGCGCTCGCTGTTTCCTTTCGGTCCGACCGGGACACGGGTTTTCTGGGAAGACCTGGCGGCGATGTTCGATATAACCGTGGATCTGAAAGAAAGGGAACAGGCGGCATGGGACAGGATTTCCGAGCAGGTTGACCAGTTGAAAGGCACGAGGGTGTTTTTGACGGCAGACACCATGATGGAACTCCCGCTGGCACGTTTTCTCAAAAACGTCGGGGCGGAAGTCGTGGAATGCAGCAGCGCATACATCAACAAGAAATTCCACGCTCGTGAACTTGAAGCGCTTGAAGGCGTCAGGGTGGTCGAACAGCCCAACTTCCATCGCCAGTTGCAGGACATCAAGCGTGAAAAACCGGACCTGATTGTTACCTCTCTCATGACCGCCAATCCTTTCGTGGGTAACGGATTTATCGTCAAATGGAGCATGGAATTTACGCTGATGCCGATTCACAGCTGGTCGGGAGTCTTTACACTTGCGAACCTGTTCGTTTCACCGCTGCAGCGCCGCAGCAGGCTGCCGGAGTTTGACGAATCGGTCTGGCTGAAAGGGGTCATGCCGAGTGCCGGGCATTAGGTGTGATTGTTTTGAGTGAACTGAAGTTCGGGTTAAGAGGGCAAATAAAGGAATTGCAATATAAAGAGGATTACAAAGCATGCGTTTAGCTTTTTGGCTCTATGAGGGAACAGCGCTTCACGGGATAAGCCGCGTTACCAACAGCATGAAAAACGTACATACGGTGTATCATGCCCCTCAGGGAGACGATTACATAACCGCAACCTATACCATGCTGGAAAGAACGCCGGAATTTCCCGCTCTTTCCATCAGCGTTGTCAGAGGGCAGGATCTCGCCCGTGGCGTGTCCCGCCTGCCCAACACTCTGGAGCAAGTTGAAGAGCATTATCATCCTGAAATCATCGTTGTTGCGCCAAGCTGCAGTACCGCGTTGCTTCAGGAAGATCTCGGCCAGCTTTCCAGGCATTCGGGGGTCGATCCTGAAAAGATTATTGTCCATGACGTCAATCCTTTCAGGGTTCAGGAGCATGAATCGGCTGAAGGGTTGTTTACCAAACTGGTAGAAAAGTACTCTCTCGAGCAGAGTATGACCGAAAAACCAAGCGTCAACCTGTTGGGGTTCACCTCGCTCGGTTTTCATTTGCGTTCGGACCTTGCCAGTCTTCGCAGGATTCTCAAGACGCTCGGTGTCGAGGTAAACGTCGTGGCACCGTGGGGTGCGGGTCTTGAAGATATCAGAAATCTTCCTGCAGCATGGTTGAACGTCGTGCCTTATCATGAAATGGGACCGGGTGCGGCGCATTACCTGAGGGAAAAGTTCGGAATGCCGTCGATACAGGGTACGCCGCTTGGCGTACAGCCTACACTTGACTGGATTGCAGGTCTTCTTGAAAAACTCAACGTTATCGCTGAAGAAAAAGGGCTGCCCGCCCTTGAAATGCCGCCGTTGACCGATTTCTCACTTGACGGGTTGAGTGCGCCGAGCGGTGTTCCATGGTTCGCCCGGACGGCCGATATGGAAAGTTTCAGCGGCAAACGGGCTTTTGTTTTCGGTGACGCATCGCACACCGTCGGTATGGTCAAATTCCTCAAGGACGAGCTCGGAATGCAGATCATCGGTGCCGGAACCTATCTCGAGCAATATGCGGACTGGATTCGTGAACAGCTCGAAGGGTATCTGCCGGAACCGCTTATGGTGACGGACAAATTCCAGGAGGTCTCGAAAAAAATCGAGGACGAAATGCCCGAACTGGTCTGTGGCACACAGATGGAACGGCACAGCTGCCGGAAGCTCGATGTTCCGTGCATGGTTATATCGACCCCGACGCATATAGAGAACCATCTTATCGGCTACTATCCTGTCCTTGGTTTCGAAGGCGCGGACGTGCTTGCTGACCGGGTGTATACCTCCTGCAAGCTCGGTCTGGAAAAACATCTTATCGATTTCTTCGGAGACGCCGGTCTCGAATACGAGGAAGATGAGTCGGCAGCGGGGTCAAACGGTCAGTCAGGATCTTCTGCAGAAAGCGATGAAGAAGGCCCGCAGGCCGGAGGAGAAGGCGACGCTTACGGAATGCCGTGGAGTGCCGATGCTGAAAAGATGCTGAAGAAAGTACCGTTTTTCGTTCGCAAGAAAGTCCGCAAAAATACCGAGAATTTTGCGCGTGAAAACGGTGAAACAAGCATAACCGCCGAGGTGTTCAAAAAGGCCAAGGAAGCCCTGGGCGGGTAAACAGGAATTGTATCGTTTAATAAATCTAACCATTGCGTTGTCACCATGAGTTTAATCCTTGCTGTTTATGGAAAGGGAGGTATCGGTAAGAGTACAACCACCGCGAATATTTCAGCCGCGCTTGCTTTGAAGGGCGCAAAGGTTCTGCAGATCGGGTGCGATCCCAAACATGACAGTACCTTTCCTCTGACCGGAACCTTGCAGCAAACCGTTATCGAGGCTCTTGAAGAGGTTGATTTTCACCACGAGGAATTGACCGAGGAGGATATCATACAGACCGGTTTTGGAGGTGTTGACGCGCTTGAAGCCGGAGGTCCTCCTGCCGGAAGCGGATGCGGCGGCTATGTGGTCGGCGAAGCCGTGAAACTTCTTCAGGAACTCGGTGTGTATGATCGTTACGATGTTATTCTGTTCGACGTGCTTGGCGATGTGGTGTGCGGCGGGTTCAGCGCACCGTTGACTTATGCCGATTATGCGGTGATTATCGCTACCAACGACTTCGACAGCATTTTTGCCGCCAACCGCCTTTGTATGGCCATCGAGCAGAAAAGCACGCGCTACAAGGTTCAGCTTGCCGGAATCGTCGCCAATCGTGTGGACTATGTAAAGGGAGGGGGCACCAACATGCTCGAACAGTTTGCCGAAAAGGTCGGTACCAAGCTCCTTGCAAAAGTTCCCTATCACGAAATGATCCGAAAGAGCCGGTTTGCCGGGAAAACCCTGTTCCAGATGGAAGAAGGCCCCGAAAAAGAGGAGTGTGTCAAACCATACAACGAGATTGCGGACTTTCTGCTTTCCAGGGAGCCCTCGGCTTCCGTTCCTGTGCCGATCGGCGACAGGGAGATTTTCGAGATTGTCGGAGGGTGGCAGTGAGGAAAGTCAAAAGGCAAAAAGTTGTTTGTTGATCGGCTAGCTTGTTGGTAAATGTTACGACTACTAAAAAAGGCAGCTTTCGGGCTGTCTTTTGTTTTTTCCGGTGTTGCTCTACTACTTGATTGTTACGGTGGTGGTGCTGATATTGTTGAAGAGCTTTGTAGCAGGAAACAGTAATGGGATGTATCATGATCGAATACAAGACAGGAGCCGATGGTATTGACTGGGAGGCTTTGGGGGATCTCTATGAGGAAGTCGGACTTGTTGCGCAATTTGGAAAGAAGAGAGATGTCGAGGTAATCAAGAAGGCCTTTCAAAACAGCAGGAGGGTCGTGACGGCTTGGAAAGAGGGAAAACTGGTTGGAGCCGGGCGGCTTATATCGGACGGTTTGTGCTACGGAACAATTTATGACGTCGGCGTACTGGAACTCTACAGGGGACAGGGAATTGGGAAAGGCATTATGGCTACCCTGCTGGAAGGAAACGAGCACCTGCTTATCTATCTCACCTCGACGTTCGGTAATGAGGATTTTTATGAAAAACTGGGTTTTAAAAAGCACAAAACCGCCTACGCAAAGTATCCGCACGAGTCCGAATATCTGGAACAATAACCTTTGAAAATTGCGTGATGAAACCTACGCTCGCGTTTGACGTTTATGGAACCCTGATTGACACGCATGGTCTTGTTTCCAGGCTTCGTGAAACTGCCGGTGAAAAGGCCGAGGAGTTTTCCCGGATCTGGCGGCAGAAGCAGCTCGAATACTCGTTCCGAAGAGGGTTGATGCAAAACTATGAATCCTTCGCGGTGTGCACCCGTAACGCGCTTGACTACGCTTGTGCATATTGCAGGGTTCCTCTTATTGGGGTACAGAAAGAGGAGTTGCTCGATAGCTACCGCAAACTTCCGGCTTTTGGTGACGTAGAAGAGGGCCTGAAAACGCTCAATGCATCAGGGTTTCGCATCTACGCCTTTTCCAACGGCAGTGCCGAAGCTGTCGAGAAGCTCCTTGCGGCATCAGGCATCAGGGAGCTGTTTCTGGATGTTGTCAGCGTGGAAGAACTGCAGTCGTTCAAGCCCGATCCGGCGGTGTACTATCATTTTCTCGAGCGGTCAGGTACAACCGGCGGCAACGCATGGCTTATTTCATGCAACCCTTTCGATGTGATCGGGGCCATATCGGCAGGCATGCGGGCTGTCTGGGTCAGGCGCTCCCCGGAAGCGATCTTCGATCCTTGGGGGTTTGAGCCGACACTTACCGTATCGAGCCTTGCCGAACTTGAAGAGCATATTTCAGCATGGATGTTGAACGGTGGGTAAATGAGTGATGAACCCTGACAAAGTAGACAGAAGTAAGCTTGAAAAGCTTGGCGACCTTCCCAATGTCGGGTCTGCGATCGCAGCTGATCTTCGACTGTTGGGAATCATCAGGCCGGAAGATCTTGCCGGTCAATCTCCGGTTGAGCTCTTTCACAAACTTTCCTCCATAAAAGGTAAAAGGCAGGATCCCTGTCTGCTCGATGTACTCATTTCAATAACACGGTTCATTGAAGGCGAAGATCCGCGCCCGTGGTGGCACTATACAGCAGAACGGAAGAAGATGTTCGGATATCATCAGGAAACCTCATAGATAGTATGCCAGATATCTCCATAGAGCCTTTTCAGGAAGGAGCTTACGGCACCATGCCCGAATTGTATGTCCGTCCGGAGTGGCGGTCGCAATCTGTCGGGAAAAAGTTGCTGGATGCGGCTGTTGCTTTTGCGCATAAAAAAGGGTGGCACAGGATAGAGGTGACGACACCGCCCCTGCCCGCATTCGACCGGACGCTGAAGTTTTACGAAGCGAACGGGTTTTCAATCACGGACGGGAGCAAGCTGAAAAAAGAGATCAGCGCATGAACAACCCGTATGTCTTTGATGAAGTTGTGATAATCCATTCAAGTAAAAGCCATGGCATTTAACAGGTCTCTTACCGACTTAAAGAATATAGGGAAGAAAATAGCAGCACGCCTCAATGAGGCAGGTATCTACTCCGAAGAGGAATTGCGTGCAGCCGGCCCGGTTGAGGCGCATCAGATGATCAGGGAGAATCATCCTGATGAAACATTGCCGTTGTGCTATTATCTTTATTCATTTGAAGGTGCATTGTCCGATAAGCACTGGGATGCTATCGGAGAAGAGCGAAAACGTGAGCTGAAACAGGCAATTGCCGAATAGCGCACTATGCTGCTAAAGGCGATATCGACATCTTTCTGATTGCTGCCCATGAAGATTTTCTGGAGCTATGCAAGGCTCGACGACATGAAGCCGAAGCGCAAGATCTCGAAACTGCGCCGGGAGTTTGAAAACGTCCTGTCGCAGACAGTCGGGAAAAAATCCGAGGTTTTCTTTGATAATGATGCCCTGAAATGGGGCGTGCAGTGGAGAGAGGAGATCGAACGCTCGATCAGGGAGTGCGACGGCTTTGTGGCGGTCGTCTCACCTTCTTACTTCAACCGCCGGATGTGCATCTATGAACTGCAGGTCGCTCTCGATGCGGAAAAAAGAGTTTTTCCTCTGTATTACAGAGCCTGCCAGGCTTTTACGAGCACATTCAAAGAAGACGGCGAGGAAGCGGAGATCAACAGGCAGTTGAACAAAGCTTCCCGGGTTATTGCCGAACTGCAGATGATGGATTTCCGTGACCTGCGTAACGAAAAGCTCGATTCAAGGAAGGTAGAGGATTTTCTGGACAGAATGGCTGAGGCGGTCGTAGGTTAGATTCACTTTTTATTACTTCGTTCTTATATGTTTTATATTTATACAATTACAACGGAATCAGCTAAATGATTCTGGCGGTAATATTTCAGAATATAAGGCATTTTTTATGAGCTTAGATGACTCAATATTATTGGAAGATGATGGGTTGTATATGCCAGAGGTTGGCTTCTGGTCAAAAATAAAGCATCAAAAGGTGGGTTATTATTGTGATCTATTTGCTAGTAGTATGAAGAGAAAATGGGATTATCGAGTCTATATTGATTTGTTTGCATCGGCTGGTAAATGTAGGGTGAAAAATACTAATGAAGTTATTTTAGGTTCTCCTTTATTGGCAATGAGTGTTGGGGCGCCTTTTGACAAATATGTGTTTTGTGAAGAGGAGCCTGTTAGTATGGATGCATTGAAAAAGAGGGTTCAGTTATACTTTAATGATAAGCGGTGTGCATTTATTTCCGGAAATACCAACGAAAATGCCAAAAAAGTTATTGATACACTTCCTGTGTTTGATT
>JAKSDC010000036.1 GCA_022360275.1 Chlorobiales bacterium | reverse complement strand
GCCCGTAAAAAATCTTCCCGGTTCGAGGCCCTGTTCGCTGCAGCCCCTTACATTTCCGTGGTGGTGATAGGGCTTGTTGGTTTGGTTATGATCTCTTCCGGTTTTTCACACATCGACGCTTCCGGTCACAATCCCCTGTTACATTGATTGGGGCATTGGAGGTTACCCTTGAAGCGGCTGCATAACCCCTGCGGTTGACAGAACCCCGATTGCAATTCCCCCACTCCATAACGGGGGCCTCTATTACCTGTTGCGCACCATGTTTCGTTAGCCATGACTTGTCGGGCTTCCGGTTGTGAAGTTTACCCAGGCATTATCGAGGCCCCATTCGTTTTCTATCCTGACAGCATCGGGACTCATGATAACAAAAAGAGATGTCCTGAAGAGTTCAAAAAGTTTTTTTTATTTCCATTATTTTTATTTGGACAAAATAAAAATAATGCATATCATTGTGCATGATTTCCCTCACTTTGCTGCCGTCAGGCCGGCAAAGGCTTGCTATCAGTACAGTAGTATTTTTTTTCTGCCTCGGTGTTCCCGGCAGGTTCATGCTCTATGCGCTTTTCGGTAAAGGTGTGTTTTCGGACAAACTGAAGAGCCGGTGAGTGTTTTAAGTGCGGAGGAGCGCTTTTTCACCGTCGCTGAAACAATGTCGAGCTGCGGCGACAGCCGGGCGGGCGCTATTTCAGAGTAAAGGGCACCTCTAAAAAGTGTCACGAGCGAGCAAAGAGCAAGGCGGACGGAGCGGAGAAACCGGAATGTAACATGGAGTACATGAGGATTTCGAGCACCGACCAACGCAGCAATTTGGGTGCGCAATAAGTTTTTAGAGGTGCCCTAAAGAGAAGTCGTCAATAAAACAACATATGATCGCAAAAAGAAAAGGAGGGGCTGGGTTGATGAAAGAACATCCTGTTACATGCGAAACGCAGGCATCCTCGACATTGGTCAAGGTTCTTCAAAACACGGTGTCGTGTTTTCCCGAGCGAGGCATCGCTCACGTGGTGGCGGGGAGTGACACGGAAGATTTTCAAAGCTACCTCGATTTAATGCATCAGGCGAAAAGAGTGGCGGGATTGCTGTATCGGAAAGGGGTTTTTCCCGGAGATCATGTTATTCTCGTGCCTGCCGGATCGAGGGCTTTCCTTACACTTTTTTGGGGCTGCGTCATGGGGGGGATAGTTCCTGTCCCCTTGCCGCATGTGAGAATCGCCAAGGCGGAATCAATGGAGGTTCAAAAGCTCTTTAACGTATGGTCGCTGGTTGAAGCGCCCGTCGTTCTGGACTCCAAGGATGAGCAGGTGTATCCGATGTTGTCAGAGCTTTTCAGGAGAACGGGGGCTTCCATTCTGGCTGCCGATGAGCTTCTCCTTGAGGCGGGAATAACCTCTTTCGGGGATGAGGAGCTGTACGCTCCTTCTTTCGAAGAGGTTGCGGTCCTTCAGTTTTCTTCCGGAAGTACAGGGTTGCCCAAGGGCGCGGAGATTACGCATGCAAACCTGATTTCAAATATCAAGGCCAAGTTAAAGGCGGAAGGCGGCTCCGAGGATGACAGCCTGGTAACATGGCTTCCCTACTTTCATGATTTCGGGCTGTTCGGCTGTCACCTGATGCCGTTGTATGCCGGTATGCAGCAGGTAAAAATGGCTCCTTCCCAGTTTGCGAGAAGACCCTTTTTGTGGATGGAAAAAATTCATCAGCATCGGGCCGCCATAACGGGGTCCACCAATACCGGCGTGGAGCACCTTGTGAGCTTCCTGACGTTAAAGGGGGAACATGTGCCCCAGGTTGACCTGTCGTGCTTGAGGGCCTTTTCCGTGGGTGCGGAAATGGTGTCGCGAAAGGCGTGCGAGAAACTTGCCGATTTGCTGGCAAAGCACCACTTGAATCCAAGCTGTTTTGTTCCGGGATACGGTTTGACGGAAACCACGCTTGTTGCGACAAGCCATCCTTTGAACGAACCGGTCAAATCCTTTCGGGTAGACCGTAAGCGCATGATGCTGGAAGGTGTTATCGAATACAGCGAGGGGTCGAAAGATGCCGCCGAATTCGTCAGTGTCGGGTTTCCGGTCGAGGATTGCGAGATTCGTATCGTCGATCATGAGGGAAATATTCTTCCTGCTGCCAGGGTGGGCGTTGTGGAGATCAAAGGGGGGAACGTGACCAGGGGTTACTACAATAATCCCGAGGCAAATGAAGAGGTGCTCAATGGCGCATGGTTTTCGACCGGCGATCTGGGTTTTCTAAGTGAAGAGGGAGAGCTTTCTATTATAGGCAGAAGCAAGGAGGTTATCGTTATTCATGGCAACAACTATTATCCATTCGATATAGAACAAATTGCGTTAAAGGGTTTTGAGGATAGTATAAAAACTGTCATTGTTTGCGGTCTTTACGATTTCAATGCTTTGAAGGAAAAAGTGATCCTCTTTTATGTGCCGGATAAAAAGTATAAAAACAGTGCGGGATCGCTTGATTCGATTTTGGTTAAAATGAATGAACAGATCGCTGAATTCGTAGGGTTTTCGATCGATCATTTTATAGCCATATCCAACAAGGATATACCGCGAACGTCAAGCGGAAAGATCATGCGCAGGGTGTTAACCGATAATTTCTTAAAAGGTAACTACAAAGAGATGATGGAAATAAAAAAAATCGAGCAAAACGAAAAGGAGTTTGACCCCGGTACAATCAATCATGAGAGCGTGGTCAGGCGAGTATGGTCGGAAGTTCTTGAAATACCGGGTGAAGAAATTACGCTGGACCAGAATCTTCTTAAAATTGGTGGAGATTCCATCAAGACGATGAGGATACAGGGGCTTCTGGAAGATTTTTACAAGGCAAAAACAGAGGCCAACTTTTGCTATCTGTTTCCCACATTGGGCAGGCAGATCGAATACTTCGGAAACCGGGATTTTTCCATTGAGCCCCCTCAGACGGAGTTTGAGGTGATTCTTCAGAGTGTTGTTGCGGATCAATTGAAAATCAAGAAGGAAAGCCTCGGGGTTACTGCGAATGTCATATCAAAGACTCGAAATTTGAGCGATATGATACGTATTGTCAATGAGGTTAAGCGTGTTTTTGCAATTGATGAACTGCCGGAAGAGTTTTTAAGGTTAAAGACGGTTCGCGAGATGGCCGATTACTTCTGGAAGATA
The DNA here is from genome assembly GCA_022360275.1 of Chlorobiales bacterium. Taxonomy (GTDB): domain Bacteria; phylum Bacteroidota; class Chlorobiia; order Chlorobiales; family Chlorobiaceae; genus Prosthecochloris. The sequence continues at coordinate 34,800 of JAKSDC010000036.1, read as the reverse complement.
TTTATCGGGGAATACAGGAGCGGTGACAAGAGCGGCGAGCCGTTTCCTCTTATGAATTTTCAGGAAACACTCTACTTCCACCGAAAAGGTTTTGTTAAAAACGAGCCCAGCGGCCTGAGCTGCTACATTTTCGTCAATGTGTACATGCATGGCGAGATTCGGCTGGACGTGTTTAACGAGGCGCTGAACTATGTTATCAGCCGGCATCCTGTTCTGAGATCGGTCATCAACGAGGAGGAGGAGCGGCCCCGCATGCAGGTTCTCGATAGTGTGCCCGAGGTGAAGGTGAAATATGTCGATATCAGCACGATGCCGAGGGAAGAGCAGCGCGGCTATATCGAGTCTGTAGGATTGAAGGGCAATGATTACCGTTTTGAGATCAACAAGTGGCCGCTGTTGTATGCTGAAATATACAAGCTTGCCGAGAACGAATACGATTTTGTTTTTGATATCGATCACCTCCTGGTGGATGGTTTCAGTTTCATGCAGGTGATGGATGAGCTGTTCAATACCTACGACAAAATGTGTCAGGGCAAAAGGTGGGAGTTGCCGGAGGTTCCCATGGCGTTCAAGGAATACGTTCTCATAGAGAAGTTAAGGCAAAGAACGCCGGAGTATGCTCGAGCCATGCAGTCGCAGCTCGAGTTTTTCAAAGACTTGCCGCCCAAAGCGGTGCTGCCGTTCAAATGCAATCCCGCTCTCATCGAAAATGTCTTTTTCGATACGCATTACCAGGAAATCGAGCCGGAGATCATAGACGGTCTTAACAAGCTTTCCATTGACTATCAGGTAAGTCTCAATTCGATTTTGTTTGCGGCATACTTCAAGCTCATGAATATATGGTGCCATCAGGACGATTTGATTATTAACATGCCTGTTTTCAATCGTGAGCAGTATTTCGCGGGCGCGAGAACGGTTGTCGGCAGCTTTATCGATATTTTCCCCGTGCGTCTGCAGACATATTTCGGGGAGCCGGTCATGGAGATAGCCGGAAAGGCTGAGATGTTTACCCGTGAGCTGTTGAAGGTTCCGGTGTCGTCTATTGAGCTTTCCCGTCGGATCTTCGAGCGCGAAGGGCTGCGTGCAACCTCCCTGAGCTCTATCATTTTCAGTAATTCCATCGGTATGTACGCCGGGGAAATCAGTAACATGGATACCCTGGTGCTGGAAACACCCGAGTTCCGCACGGGTGCTCCCGGAACCTTTCTTGACCTGGTTATCTACGATTACAAGGAGCGTCTGGATGCCGGGAGCCGCTATTATTTCAACTGGAATTTTATCAGGGATCTTTTCGATAAAAGCTTTATCGAAACCCTTGCCGTTCAGTACCGCACTATCCTGATGCAGTTGTGCGAACAGCACAAGACGAACGGTTTGCAGGAGAGCTTTACCGGTAACGGTATCATGCCCGAGCGGCATCGCCTGTTGCTGGCGGACATGAATGAGACGGCGATGGACTATCCCCGGTCCACCCTTCATGAGCTGATCGCCGAGCAGGTCCGGTTGTCCCCTGAAAAAGTCGCGATGACCTTTGAAGACAAGGTTATGACCTACAGGGAGCTTCAGGAGGAGTCCAACCGGATTGCATGGTTCCTGATCAACGAGGGTGTGAAGCCGGGGGATTTCGTTGCGCTGCTGGCGGGAAGGAGCATCGATATGGTTGTCGGTCAGCTCGGTATTCTGAAGGCGGGGGGAGCCTATGTGCCCATCGACGTGGATTATCCCTCGGAAAGGGTCGGTTATGTTCTTGAAGATTCTGGCGCGAAGATTCTTTTGACCGATTCGCAGTATGTTTCGAAGCTGGAGGGTGTCGAGCTGAATCTCGAGCGGATTCTTATTCTGGATGCCGAGGAAAGTCCCGAAACGCCGATTGCCGAAACGGGCTCATGCGCCGTCACCTGCGGCAGGGAGATCGGTAGATATTCTTCCTCCGACGTCCAGCCGATAAGCGGGCCTGACAGCAACGCCTACATGATCTATACTTCCGGTTCCACCGGTAAACCCAAGGGGGTTATGGTCCGGCACAAGAACATCATCAACTTCCTAAACTGGGTGAAGCAGGAGTTTGCCGTCCATGCCGATGAGCGGTTCGCCTTTCTTACTTCCTATGCTTTCGACATGACGCTTACCAGCAACTGGGTGCCGTTTCTGGCCGGTGCGTCTTTGCATATCCTGTCCGAGGAAAATACCAGGAATGTCGAAGCGCTTCTCCGATTTATCAGTGCAAAGCAGATTACGTTCCTCAATGTAACGCCTTCTCATTTTTCGCTTATCGCCAATGCACGCGACTACATGGGCGACGAGCCGCTGGAACTGGAAAAAGATATGCGTGTGATGCTGGGCGGTGAGTTGATCAATGTCAAGGACCTTAACCTCTGGCTGCGCTACTATCCGGCGCACAGTTTCATCAACGAGTATGGTCCTACCGAAGCGACGGTGGCATCGACGTTTTATCCGATTCCGAAAAACGAGAGCGATCGAATCGAAATGGAGATCGTTCCGATCGGCAAGCCGGTGTACAATACCCAGGTTTATGTGCTGAACGAGCAGATGCAGCCTTGTATGGTGGGCGTAGCGGGCCAGTTGTGGATAGGGGGAGACGGCGTGGCTGTCGGGTATCACAACAAGCCGGAAAAAACAAGCGAGGTGTTCGTTCCCGATCCGTTTTCAGGGACGGGCGATCTGATGTATGGAACCGGCGATATGGTTCGTTTGCTCGATGACGGAAATATCGAATTCCTCGGGCGGCGGGATTTTCAGATCAATCTGAGAGGCTACCGGATCGAGGCCGCGGAAATCGAAACCGTCATGCGGGAGTACGGGCCGATTACCGAAGCTGTCGTCGTTCCGCGGAAAGATTCGGACGGCAATGCCGTGCTTGTGGCCTTTTACACGGCTGCAAGGAACGAGGCTGTTGCCGCTTCCGAGATTCGCAAGTTTTTAGGCGGTCAGCTGCCTGCCTATATGATACCGGTGCACTTCGAATGTCTTGAGAAGATGCCGACAACTCCCAGCAAGAAGCTGGATATCAATAAGCTGCCCGATGTTGTCGTGGAAGTGGATTCGCATGACGATGAACGCGTAAAGCCTCAAACCGAACTGGAAAAGAAGCTGACTTCCGTATGGGAGGAGGTGCTCGGGGTGAAAAACCTCGGTATTCACGATAACTTCTGGGAAGTCGGCGGTGATTCCCTCAAAGCAATGCGCCTTATTACGAGAATTAAAAAAGAGGGCTATATCGATTTCGGCTTGAGGGAGGCCTTCGAGTATCAGACCGTTGCTTCGATCGTGGAATATATTGAAAAAAAGAACGGCGCGGCGAGAGAAGAGGATTATGTGATACGCCTGAAGTCTCCCGCGAACAGCGCGTCCAGGCTGTTGTGCCTGCCCTATGCCTGCGGCAACCCGACAATGTACAGTGACTTCAACAAGCTGATGCCCGATAACTATGAAATTCTGGGCGCCAATCTTCCCGGTCATGACGGGATAGGCGAGCCGGTCGCCTCCATTACCAAGATTGCCGAAACATATGCCGGACTGCTTGAAAAACCGGACGACAACCGGAATTTCATCTTGGGGTACTCTTTCGGTGGCTACCTCGCCTATGAGATCGCGCGAATTCTGGAAGAGCGTAACCGGCCGGTGGCGGGGCTGATCATTGTCGCAAGTCCTCCTCCGGGTGTAAAAGAAGGGCTGGTTGATATTCTTGACAGTTCCGACGAGGAGATCATCGAATATTCAAAACAGGTCTATGATTACGACTTCAGCCACATGACGGAGGATGAGCGTCGTGATTATTTGAAAACGCTCAAAATCGATACCCTGGCGATGGTGGACTTTGTCTTTGGCAAGCGTGTTTCGGCGCCGACCCTGATTCTGGTGGGAGAGTCCGAGGAGGAAGAGGATGTAAGGATTCACAAGGAGAAGTGGGGAGAGGCCTGCGAACAGTGTTTGTTCGAGGAGGTGCCGGGCAAGCATATGCTCATAAAGACCCACACAAAACAACTGGCCGACAGGGTAAGGGGTTTTGTCGAGAGTGTTGTTTTGGTTGATGCAGTGCATTCCGGAACGTGACGATTATGAGGGAGCAGGAAATGGCAGGGCAAAAAATCGGTATTGTAGGCGGCTATGGACGGGTCGGTGAGGAAACGGCGTGGCATCTCATTGCAAATACAGGGTATGACATCGTTGTTGCCGGGCGAGATCCTGAAAAGGCCGATAAAACGGCTAAGAAGCTCGGAGGCCGCCGTGTCAGCGGGGAGGCGGTGGATATCAATGACAGGGATATGCTGGACGCCTTCTGTAAGGGATGCGACCTTGTCATCAACTGTGCAGGCCCGTCGTGGCGCATCCTGGATCGGATAGCCGCGGCTGCACTGCGGCAGGGCGTTCATTATGTTGATCCGGGCGGTTACGAACCTTTGGTCAACGCCCTTTCAGGCAAGCAAAAGCAGCTTGAGGAGAAGAGGCTTGTCTTTATAGTGGCTGCCGGGCTTTTGCCCGGCATGTCCGGGCTCTTTCCCGCCTATGTTGTGCAAAGCTGCTTCGATCATGTCGACAGTCTTGAAGTTTATTACGTCGGCCACGACAAGTGGACCTTTAACTCTGCCTATGATATTGCAAGCAGCCTTGACGGCTCGGACGCCTGGGAGACGGCGTATTACGAAAACGGCGAGACAAAAAAGGCCGGTTTGTTTTCGATGTCGAAAAAAACGGCATTGCCCGCGCCTATCGGTACAATCAGGTCGTATCTGATGTTTACCGGGGAGCTGAAAAAAGTAGTCGAGGCGAACGGCGTCAAAACGGCCCATGCCTATGGAACCAATTCCGGCAGAAGGATGCCCATGGTGATGGCTTCGATAAAGCTCTTCAGGCAGAGCAGGACTCATGAACAAAGGCTGCGTGCCGCAAACCGTATTGTCAGGGCGGCGGAAAAGGACCTGCGAAAAAAAGAGCCCTGCTTTATGGTGCATGTCGTGGCGGAAGGAGAGGAAAAGGAGAGGCAAAAAAAGCTGGCGGCAACATTATCGTTCAAGGATACCTATAAGCCGACGGGAGTCGTTGCCGCTAATACGGCAAGGTTTGTTATTGAAAACAAGGTAAACGGGAGCGGGCTCTTTTTGCTGCCGGAAAGCGTGGATGTAAAAGACTTTATGTCTCTTCTGGAAAAAGAGTCGTTTCGTTTCAACATATCGGAAATATCATGACTGGCGTGAACGGTCTCGATGTCGGGGGTATAAAGAATTACGGCAAGTGCTGGTATAGTTTTTCCGATATACCCGCAAGCGTCAAGAGAGAGCAGTTTCGACAGATGGTTAAATCGAAGCTTCTGGGAAGGCTCGGACCGTGGGGAAAGATCGTTTTTGTGTACAGGTATCTGTCGATGTTGAAAAAGAAACATGCGATTGTAAAAAGGTGCGCCGAAGAGAGGGGTATAGGTAATAAAAATATTGTAAACGATTACGCCGGTATAGTCGCAGGTTATGAAGTGAGTATAGGTATGTTCGGCCGGGAGGAGGGTCGTGCCTTGTTTGGTGAAATGTTTCTTTCCATAGGGGACAAGGAGATGTCGTGGTTGTGGCCCGGGTATGAGGTTTTCAATGCTCTCGATGATCCGTTTGAAGCGATCAAGGCCTATTGGAAAGCGTATCTCGACGCGGCTCATGATCTTTCGCTGATCGATTATGAGATTGTTGAGGATGATCGGGATACTTTTCGTACGGATATAACGTATTGTGCTTATGACGATCTTCTTTTTGCAGTCGGTTATCCCGAGTTGTCCAGTTTGAATTCCGAGGCCGAGCTGTGTGCCATGAAGACATCCTTTTCATCCTCTGATATTGTTTTGACAAGAAAGTCGACGTTGCCGAATGAAAAAGGGCGTTATGCTTTTGCGTGGAAAAAATGTAAAGATAACAAGGAGTGGAAATGCCTGGAAAAAATGTGAAAAAATGTAAGCAGTGCATGCTGCAAGAGGACAGCTATCATAACATTGCTGTTAATGATGAAGGGCTTTGCACTCTTTGTGAGAAGAAAAAAGAGTTTGAAAAGATTGGTTGGGATAAGCTGAAATCAATGTTTGAAGAAAGAATAGGGAGTATTAGAGGTAAAGGGGATTATGATGGGTTGATTATGTTGAGCGGGGGTAAGGACAGTGCATATCTGGCTTACTTTCTTAAGGTGAAATACGGGTTGAATCTTTTCGGTTTCATTGTAGACAACAATTATGAATACGAAGATACTTTTGAGAATGCGGATAACATAGCAAAGTCTCTGGATATGCCTTATATGAAATACAGGCAGGATCCGGCCTTGATGAAGGAGTATTATCGTTTCCTGTTCATGGAGAAATCTATATACCAGCAGGATGCGGGTCAGGTGTGCGCATTTTGCGGGCGATTTCTGATATATACCGCATCGTGTTTTGCGGGTATGATGAATATTCCGGCGATTTTTTCGGGACATAGCCCCGATCAGATTTTTTTGATGGGAGAGAGTATCGAAATAGATGAAGAGCGTATAGCGTTTAAAGAGTACGTTATGGAGACGTTTTATCATGAGTTGAAAAAGGCAAGAAATGCGTGGGAAAAGGAAAAAGGGCTGAAGGAGTTGGATACATTATTTCCAAAAGATATAAAGACAAATAACGTGCAGGCAATTTTCCCTTTTCAGTATTTTCCCTACAAGCCGCAGGAAATGATAAAAATCGTGAAGCGTGAATTGAGCTGGGAGCCGATCAAAAGATTTTCTGAAAACTATATTTCTTCAGGGTGCAAACTGGTTAATCTCTGGAGCCGTATCGCACACCTCAATAACACAAACAACTATGTTGATTTCGAGTTCGGCAATCAAATCAGGGATGGTTTGTTCAGTCGCGAATATGTAGACGATTTCAAACAAACGCTTTATGATAAAGAGGAAATAGAGCGGCTTGCAATAGAGTTTGAGATGCCGGAGCTGGTCAATGGTCTGGAGGACGTAGAGAAAGAACGGAAAGATAAGAGTGAAGTTGGATATTTGATGATTAGAGAGGTGATATCGGATATTGTTTCCGAGATTATCGGGGTTGAAAAAGAAGAGATTGACGTATATGAAAGCATTATAAAAAATATTGATGATTTTTCTGTTTTGTTGAAGATTACCGAGGATATAGAGGACAGATTCGGAATAGATAACAAGGTCGATAATTTTTTGGATGGCGGGACGATTCACGACATGTCGCTCTCTATTGAAAGGTGCATGAAGGCGAGGGACGTAGAGCCGGCTGCGGGAGATGATCGGGTGATTATGTTGCAGTCATCGGCGGAATCGGATGCCATGCTGTTTTGTCTGCCCTATGCCGGGGGGATGACAGAGATGTTCGAAAAATTCAGCGAATGCCTGCCCGACACCGTAAATGTCGGGATCGCGTTGTATCCTGGGGTCAGAGGTGAAGGTCCTCCGTTGGAAACGATAGAAGAGATAGCCGAGTTTTATGCCGAGTATCTGATGAGCGTCAAAGCGGATGTGTTGTATGTCCTCGGTTATTGCTTCGGAGGCTATGTGGCGCATCATCTTGTAAGGATTCTCGCCCGGCGGAATCGCAGGGTGGATGGTTTGATCATGGTGTCCCTGGCCCCCCCGAATCTGAAAGATACTGTATACGATCTCGATTTTGACGCCGCCGCCTGTACCGATGGTTATATGAAAGGCACAATGAAAATAGGTGAAATATACAGGGGTGTCACCGATGCAATGAGCGAAGAGGAACTCAAGCGTTATTGGAGCCTGTATTGGAAGTCTGTAAAAACGATTCTCGATTACAAGGTATCGAAAGAGGCTGTCGATATGCCGGCGTTGATTGTAACCGGCAAGGACGAGGAGTACGATTTTCTTCGTCCCGAAGACAAGGCGTGGCTTGAGTTGTATCCCAACGCCGGTTTCGCGACGGTTGCCGGCGGGCATATGCTGCTGGTCACTCATCCGGAAGAACTGGCGAATTGCATTATGGAAAGTACAGGTATAGGAAGTTTAACCGCATAAAGTATGTGTAAGGAAAAACGTGTCATTCTGGTCGGAGGACATGGAAGTGTCGGAAGGCATATTCTGAAGGAAATTGCTGGAAAGTTGGATCATGTCCGGATAGATATAGCGGGAAGAGGTGTGCACAAGGCCAAGGGGATCCCGGATGGCGTGGGAAGGGTCAGGCTGGATTTTCACGATTCCGCCGCCGCTGTGGAGACGCTTGCGGGGTACGATTTCGCCATCCTTACCATGGGGCCCTTTGAAGAGTTTAAAAGCAAGCCGCACAAATTATGCATTGAGGCCGGTATCGACTGTCTGGATGTCAATGACAGCCTGAGTGCAGCATACGATATATTCAGTCTTGACAGCCTTGCCAAAGAAAGGGGGGTGAACGTTTTGACGGGGATGGGGCTAAATCCCGGTCTTTCAACGTTTATGATGCATTCGCTTTTCAAAAACATGCCGAGAGGCAGGAAATGCATAAAAAACTGGTTGTTCGGAGGAGCAAAAGAGAATAACGGTGCGGCATCGGTAATGACCATGCTTTCCTATCTCGGTCCGGAAGTCAATGAGATATGGAAGGGAGCGCATCGTATGGTGCAGGCAAACGACGATGAAAAGGGTGCCTGGTGCAGGCTTCCTCTTTTTACCCGCGCCAGCAAATTTGTGCACTGTCCTTCGGTTGAGGCGTGGACACTGGAGCGAAGCAAGGAGATAGATATTGGAGAAATAGAGTGGTGCGACTATCGCGTACACTTTCAGGGATTGCCGATGTGGATCGTCAGGGCTTACAGAAGATACCCGGTGCTCAGATCGTATCGGAACATTCAGCGCCTTGGAAAAGCCATGGCTTTTCTTCACGAAAAAAATAAACGGTTCATGAGAGGTCTGCCGTATTCTGTGTACGGGATCGAATGTTCTTGTGAAGGCAGGTGTTACATGGCTTACGTAACCGGTTATACGGTAGGCAGGCTGACGGCCCTGCTGCCGGCGGTTTTTATCGAGTTTTACGTAAACAACAAGTTATCGCTTTCCGCCGGCATACACAGTCTTGATGGCGATTTTTTCGATCGCACCCTGTTGGAAGATAGTGTCAATTCAAAAATAGATATAGTGTACAAATGGTAAGGGAACATTTGCATCCGGACAATTTTGGTTTGTGGCTGCAGCTTGTCATGCTGGGTTTGACGTTTTTAGGAATACTTCACTACCGCTGGTATTTCGGCGCAAGAATGAGAGCCAGGGAAAAGGGGGGAAAGGTCGAAAAAACCAATCTCATCACACTGAATCTTTTTTCGGGTTCGAACACGATTATCTGGTTTATCATGCCTTTCCTGCCCCAACCCCGCTTCATGGGTCTGTGGCATGTTGTGGTATACGGTGATAGTGTTTCGTGGATCGGTTTGTGTACAAGCATCGTAGGGGTTGGTATAGTACTTTTTTCTGCTCTGTGGTTTATCAGGGTACAGACGGAGAATCTGAAGGTGACGAAAGAGGATTATACGGCGCCCAATGAATTGTTGACGCAAGGGGGATACAAGAAGATAAGGCATCCTATAACCGTGACGGGAGGGTTGCTGGTTATGGGGTTCTGTCTGGCAACCGGGAGCTATTATACGACGATATTGTTTCCTGTCTGGCTCGTGCAGCTTCATATCCTTGTGCTGATAGAGGAAAAATACGCTCTTGGCCCAAGATTCGGCGATGCTTTTTTGAAGTATAAAAAATCGATACCAAGATATGTATCGGCATTGTCGGTATCGATGTTTTTCTCGGGGCTTTCGGCTATGATCGCGGATTTTTTATTTGTGAATATCCTGTATTGAGTCTTATGCCATTCCGGTCTTGATTGATGAATGTTTTTACGTTTTCCGGGCGGAAAAAATATGCCGGTAGTAAACGGAGAAGTTGTTTTGGGGAATAGAGCGGTAAGCAAGATCGGTGCTTTGCTGGTGCTGTTGTTTCTGCAGCTGTATGCCGGTAAATGCGAGGCTTTCGAAGTCGACCCTCTTGAAAAAACGTACGATATCAGGATCCTTTTCAGCAAAAACACCATCAAGGGCCGTTACTACCGTCCCGAACCCGATATGGGAAAGCCTTTGCTGGTGTTGATTCACGGGGCTACGTACGGGAGATGGATGTGGGACGTTCCCGGATATTCATGGATTGATTTTTTCGTTGTTCAACTCGGTTACCCGGTTCTGGCGATCGATCGACTTGGATACGGTGCTTCGAGCCATCCGAACGGCAATATTCTAACTCCGCGGTGCCAGGTTCAGTCGTTAAAACAGGTTCTTGTCAAGGTCAAACAAGAGAGCGGTCAGAGGCGGATTATAGTTATCGGCCATAGCATGGGCGGATTGCTCGGTAACATGATCGCCGGCGAAACCCGGCTTCTGGACGGCTTGATAACCATAGGATGGCTTCACGGAGAAAAAGAAACACAAATAGGCCCCCCTTTCTCCGAGATTCTGAAAAACAGCTACGTAACCTGGAAAGATGCAGAACGCGAAGCTGCTTTTTACAATGTGCACGATGCCGACCGAAAAATTGTCGCTCACGATAATTCACGATCGTACCCGATGCCGAGAGGCTCGACGTTTTCATTTTTCAGCCCTGATCGCTTCGTGCTGTCGCAAATTAACATTCCCGTTCTGCTGGTAGCCGGCGAAAAAGATGCTTTGTGGGCCGACATTGATCTGGAGGCGGAATCGAGTCTGTTCGAGAAGACCAGGGTGGCTACATATGTACAGAAAAATGCAGGGCATACCTGTATGCTTCACCGGTCTTATCGGTCGCTTTTGGATACAATTAGCAACTGGCTGGAAGAAAATTTTTGAAATGTATGGTCAAGTGTTTTCGGGTGACAGGTTTTCCTTGCAAGTGAAGTTTTTTAATGATTTCGCTTCTCGAAGAAAGGTGGCGTTGGCTGATAATGAAGTGCATCTCTACCAGGTTTTTTTCAGCAAGCAAAAGCAGCATCTTCATGACTGTATGCAGATGCTTTCCGATACTGAAAAAAATGGTGCAGCGCGCTTTCGCTTTGAAACGGACAGGGCGCATTTTATTATTGCGCACGGTATGCTCAGAAAAGTGCTGAGTCGATATCTGGATGTGGCGCCGTCCAGGCTGAGGTTTTCTTATGGCGTTTGCGGAAAGCCTGTATTGGAAGGAATGCCCGGCGGCTGCTCGTTGTGTTTCAATATGTCTCACTCTCATGATATTGCTCTTTTTGCGCTGGCATGGAACAGCAGAATCGGGGTGGATGTCGAATACATCCGCTTTATCCCGGATGCTGAAGTGATCGCAAAACGCTTTTTTGCTCCTCAGGAAAACAGTGCTTTCAGTGCGGTTCCTCCAGATAAAAAACTTGAAGCTTTCTACAATTGCTGGACCCGTAAAGAGGCTTTTCTAAAAGCTACGGGCGATGGATTGAGCAGAAGATTGGATTCGTTTACGGTTTCGCTGGTCCCGGAAGAGCCGCCTCGTCTTCTTTCGGTAGAAGGCGATCCGCTGGAAACATCCCGGTGGCATCTTTCGGCGTTTAAACCTGCTCATAAATATGTGGGGGCTTTTGCGGTTGAATGTAACTGACTGTTGTTTTCAGGTTTTCCGCGTTTCCAACACTGACTTTCCGTAGGCTCGAACACGCTGAGATATCCGGCACTCGGTTTGCAGTCTTTTTCAACAAGCCGGTTGAGAGGGCTCTTTTCGCACATCCACGGCAACTGTAACAGCTGTTTTCTCAATACAATGTGCTTCGCAGTTCTTCTGTTTTTATTTGGACAAAATAAAAAATAGGTTTTATTATTGCGTGAGAAATATCTCTGTTCTGCTGCTATTACCCCGTAAGACAAGAGGATAGGCATCGTTTGTCTTCAATAGTTGTAGTGGCGACATGCACAAGGGGGGACAATTTCTTGTTGGAAACAAAAACTAATAAATGGAAGAGTTATGCCATTTAAAAAAGTGCAACTGAACGTGCTGGTGACAGCACTGTATTTTTTAGTGTTACTGCTGCAATCTGCAGGCCTGCTCGCTGAAGAAACCGCAGTCGATCAGGATGCGGGAGATACACCTGTGTATTATACGAAACCCATCACAGTAACGGCAGAGAAGCGGGAGGAGAATATTCAGGAGGTTCCGGTTAGCGTTACGGCATTATCTGAGACGCAGATCGAGGATGCCGGAATCACTAACGTGGAAGAACTCCCGACATATATTCCCAACTTGTCAGACTATCAGTTCGGGCCGCGTGGCAGCGGTGAAAGCCATCTGTTCACCCGCGGGATCGGTTCTCTTCTGGGGGATTCGTCGGTAGGGTTTTACGTGGATGATGTCAGCTATCTCAGCGGTGTCTCGTTCAATATGGGAGATTTCCACGACATCGAAAGGATCGAATTTCTTCGGGGGCCGCAAGGTACCCTTTATGGCAGAAATGCGCTCGGCGGCGTAGTCAATATCATTACCAAAAAACCAACAAACGATTTCAGTGTTCGGGGCGGACTTTCGTTTGGTGATTACAACTACTGGCGATATCATGGACGTTTGAACATTCCGCTCATTAACGACCGGTTGTTTTTTAGTCTCTCCGGCCTGTATTCAGAGCGGGACGGATTTGTTACGAACGATTTGACCGGTGATACGGTGGATGACAGAAAGGGATACGGCGGCCGGGCAAAATTGCGCTGGATGCCGACGGATTCTCTTGATGTAACCTTGGGGATAAACGGTGACCGGATCAAAGACGGCTCCTACGCCATCGGCCCTTTGAGTGAAATTCGGGAAGACCCTTACCATGTGCGTCACGATTTTACGGATGTGTACAGCGATGCGGATCAAACGAGCCAAGATCTACGAGTTGTGTATAAAACACCAGGGTTTACCGTAACATCAATTACCGCATTGCTCCAGCATTCTCTGGAGTCGATGAATGACCAGGACTTTACCGCCAATGACTTTTTTATCAATGACTATCAAAAGGATACGGATCAGATGACGCAGGAGCTGCGGTTTTCATCTCCGGATGATAGCGGCAGCCCCCTGGCATGGATAGGCGGCGCTTACCTCTACAGGAAAGATACAAAGAATGATTTCGACGATATCATGCGGCCGGATGCCTATGACTTTTTTTCAGGAGGGACTTTGTCTGCACTGGGTCTCGATATCGAGTCGCATGGTTTCCTTGACGGTGATTTGGACAGCTATGGAGGGGCTCTTTTCGGGCAGGCGACATATACCCTATTCGATAAACTTGATCTGACGGCCGGGCTTCGTCTGGAGTACGAAAAAAGCAAGGCGAAACTCCGGGGAGACAGGGCGGTTAATGTCGATGGTCCGGGTGTGCCTTTTCTGCCCGATTACCTTGACGACCCTGTCATAGGGCCACAGCTTGCACCACTTCTTTATGAGGGGCCCGTTTCGAGAATAGATGAGGAGGTCGATTATTCCGAGTGGCTTCCGAAGCTTGCCGTGGCTTATCACATCGGTGAAAGTGTTATGACGTACGCTACTGCTGCCAAAGGTTTTCGCAGCGGAGGATTTAATATGTATTTGCACAGCAGCGATGATCCGAACGACCTGACCTACGGGCCGGAGTATTCGTGGAATTATGAGCTGGGTATAAAATCCGGCTGGTTCAACAACCGTCTTATCGCAAATGCCGCAGTGTTCTACATCGATTACAAAGACCAGCAGGTTTTGCAGCTTATAGGCGCTAGCCAGACCATTACCAGAAATGCCGGAAAATCTACTTCCAAAGGTTTTGAGGTGGAACTTGCAGCCAAACCGGTTCAGGGACTCGAGCTGACAGCCAATTACGGTTATACCGACGCGGCATTTGACAAGTATCGTGATCCGGCGGCCGCTACAGTCTATGACGGCAAGAAAATATTGATGGTTCCCGAGCATGATTATCTCCTTGCGGCTCAATACCGGTATCCGTTGACGGCTTCCCTGACGATTTTCAGCCGTGTCGAATTACACGGAGTAGGAGAGTTATACTGGGATTATGCAAACAGCGAGAAGCAGGAAGCCTACGAATTGGTCAATGCCCGTGTCGGTGCAGAGTTTGAGCACTTCGATGTGTATTTCTGGGTGAAAAATCTTTTCGACCAGGAATATGAGACCATCGCTTTTGAGTTTCCGGTGCTCGGCTGGTTGGGTCAGCCCGGCAATCCCAGGACAATCGGCATGACCTTGAATGGCAGGTTTTGATGACGTTCGCGGTAAAACTGCTCAGATGGTCTCGCAGGCTCCATAAGTGGGTTGGGGTTTATGTCAGCATTCTGACCATGATCTGGTTGACGGAGATGGCAATGCTGCCTGTTGTTTTCAACCCAGGGGCGCCGGTAATCTATGGTGCTCCGCTATCGACGAAACAGCATGAAAATGTATCGCTTTCTTTCGAGCGGGTGCTGCAAACTTTTATGAGTCGTCAGCCGAGCGGTATCGATTCGGTGGATGAGTTTGACGAGATTTCGTATTTCCCGAAAAACGGTGTATACCGGTTTGTTGTCAGGGAAAGCTGTTTGGAGTGGTATGTGGGAGCGGGGACCGGGGAGATATTGACATACGGTTTCAACGCAAACCGTTTTTTGATGAGCAAAAGTATGCTTGGGTGGGTGCACCCCATCGTTGCAGAAATCATCAGGGCTCCCTTTGAACTGTTGTTTGTTGTTCTTGTCATTACCGGCTGTTATATGGTGTTCTATCGTGGCCAAAAGAAAAAAGGGGAAAAGTCAGTTTTTTTTGATGTTTCTATTTTTACTTTGTCTAAATAAATATAAAGTTTACATTGACTGTTGTTCACTTATGTTTTTTCTTTGTTGTTGTGTTCTTTCAGCCTCTTTGCATGTTTGCAAAGAGGCTTTTTTACGTTGCTTTACCGTCAGTTACACGTTGAGGCATTGATGTTTGTCGCTACTTGGTGATGTGGGATGTAAACACATTTCATGGAAACAGTATATGAAGATTATTTTTCAGCTTGCCGAGAGCAAACGAACGCAGATCATCGTATCGGTTGTGCTCGCTGCGCTCAGCTCGGTTCTGGCGATCGTCCCCTATGCGTTGATCTATTACATCGTGCAGTACTATCTGCAAAAGGGGGAGGGAGCCGCCGCGGAGCCTGTTACGGTCATTGTCGGGTGGGCGCTGCTTGCCATACTGCTCCACTACGTGTTTCGTGTCTCGGCATTTGTCTTCAGCCATATCGCGGCCTTTGATCTCCTGTATCATATTCGCTCCCGCCTGGCCGGGCATCTCGGCAAGCTGCCCATGGGGTACTGGAACAGGAAGAATTCGGGGGCGGTTCGCAAGGTGATCCAGGAGGATATCGAGGCAATAGAAAATTTTGTCGCCCATCATGTACCGGATTTCGTATCCGGTCTTGTCCTGCCGGCGGTGACCCTCGGGTTTCTCTACGCGGTTGATTGGCGACTGGCTCTTGCCGCCACCATCCCGCTGCCCCTCGGGCTGGTTCTGGTCTACTTCGCTATGGGCGGTTTTGGTCCAGGCGGGAAAAGAGGGGAGATCATGGAGCGTTATCATACGGCTCTCGAAGACATGCATTCCCGAACGGTCGAGTACGTTCAGGGGATGCCAGTCATTAAAGTGTTCAGTCTGACGGTCGATTCGTTCAACCGTCTCAGGGATTCGGTTGCTCTCTATGGCGAATTGCTGACCAAGTGGGCAAAGATTATGACGCCTTTCTGGGCGGGATTCACCTCAATCGTTCTCGGCGGCGGTGTATTCATCCTTCCGGTCGCCGTTTTTCTGTTGCAGCAGGGGCAGGTGGATATTCCCACAATCATTCTTTTTCTGCTTCTCGGAACCGGTTGTCTGGTCGGCCTGGTGAGTTTCATCACCATGACATCCAAAGTGATGATGATTACCGAAGGGGCGAAGAGAATTCATGCCATGCTTCAGGAGGAGCCGCTTGTCGAGCCCAATACTCCGGCACGGCCGTCGGGCTACGATATCGTGGTGGAGAATGTCACGTTTCTTTACTCTTCCGATGCCGAGCCGGCGCTGTGCGACGTCAGTCTCGACGTTCCGGAAGGAAAGTTCGTGGCACTGGTCGGCCCGAGCGGAGCCGGCAAGACGACGCTGGTACATCTCATCGCCAGGATGTGGGACGTATCGGGCGGTGAGATACGTATTGGTGGCAAATCTCTTGCCGAACTGGGGTCGCAGGGTGTGAACGACGCCGTGGGCATGGTGTTTCAGGATGTCCGGATGCTTACGGCTACCGTGAGGGAAAACATTTGCATGGACCGGCAAGATGTCACGCAGGAAAAACTTGAAGAAGCGGCCAGGGCTGCTGCATGCCATGATTTTATCGAGGCGCTTCCCAATGGATATGAGACGGTTATCGGTGAGGGTGGAGAAGTGCATCTTTCGGGTGGAGAAAAGCAGCGTATCGCTCTGGCGAGGGTTATCCTGAAAAATCCGCCGATCGTGCTGCTCGATGAGGCTACGTCATATGCCGATGCCGAAAACGAGAGCCGCATGCAACATGCTTTTTCTTCTTTGATGCAAGGGCGTACGGTTGTCGTTATAGCGCATCGGTTGTCGTCTGTTATGAATGCCGATGAAATCGTTGTCGTAGACGGGGGGCGCATTGTTCAGCGGGGAACGCATGATCGGCTTGTCGGCGATGAACGTGGAGTGTATTACCGGATGTGGAACGCCCGCCGGAAAGCTCGTGACTGGCGATTTCAGGAAACGGAAAAAGAGATGAAGGGAGTGTGACGGATGAAGGTGGAGCAGGCGAAAAAATGGAGTTTGTTCAGGGAGCAGCCCCGCGCGCTCCTCAGCATTTTTGCCGGGAATTTTATCAGCAATTTGCCTCGCGGCATGTTTACCGGCGGCGTCTATGTGATTATTTTGTCCCTGTCGATGCCGCTATTGACGGGCGGCAGCGTTGATTTCCGTAACCTGTGGCTTTTTACCGGCTTGTACGCCGCGGTTTTTCTGGTGTACTTTCTGCTCTCGTTGTGGGGGCATACAAACAGTTTCGTACAGTCGTACAAAATCTCGACGTCGCTTCGCCTCAAGTTGGGCGAGAAGCTGCGGAAACTGCCCCTGGGCTTTTTCAAGGAGAAGGATCCGGGTGATGTCACGTCACGCATTCTTCACGATGTCACCAAGGCTGAAAACACGCTTTCCCATCAGCTTCCCGATATCATTTCCGCGATCGCCGTACCGTTTCTGCTCGGCGCGTTCCTCGTCGTCATCGATGCTTCTCTTTTCGGGATCATCTTCGGGACCATAGCCGTGGCATCGGTGTTTCTCCTTGTTGCCTCGCGGATCGTGGCGCGTTTGGGCGAGAAGCACATCGCCTCGATTACATCCACGTCTTCCCGGTTGCTCGAGTATGCCCGCACGCTCAGGCTGCTCAAGGCATACAACATGACGGGCGAGCACTTCGATTCCCTGAAGCGGGCGATGCTGGAGCTGAAGAAGCAGAGTTTTCGTGTGGAGGTGTTTACCGGAATCCCCGTGCAGGTTTTTCTTTTGATCCTCGATGTGGGATACCTCCTGATGCTTCTGCTCGGAGCCTGGATGATCGCCGGCGGCGGACTGACCGTGGTGAACTACTTGACTTATGCCATTCTCGGATACTATTTTTTCGCTCCGGTCAAGAATCTGGGGATCATGCTTGTGGAACTTCGCTACGCGATGGTCTCAACAGCCCGTATCGAAGAGGTGTTTTCGGCCGGAGAACTGCCGGAGGAGGTACATAGAAGCCTGCTGCGGGCCGGTGAAATCGAGTTCCGCAACGTTCATTTCAGGTATCTGGACGCACCTGTTCTGCAAGGGGTGAGCTGTGTGATTCCCGAAAGGAAGATGACCGCGCTGGTGGGCCCGTCAGGATCGGGGAAAACAACGATGGTAAATCTTATTTCACGTTTCTGGGATGTCGACAAGGGAGAGATTCTTTTCGGCGGACAGCCGGTGAAAGGGTGCAATACCGGGCAGTTGCTCCGGAATGTTTCGATGGTTTTTCAGGATGTCTACCTTTTCAACGATACGGTTGCCAACAACATACGGGTTGGCAGAAGCGGGGCTTCTCTGGATGATGTCAAGGAAGCCGCGCGTCAGGCTTGTTGTCATGACTTTATCGAAGCGCTGCCTCAGGGTTACGATACGGTGCTCGCCGAAGGAGGGGCATCGCTTTCCGGAGGAGAAAAGCAGCGTATTTCCATCGCCAGGGCCATATTAAAGGATGCGCCTCTGGTCATGCTCGACGAGGCGACGGCATCACTTGATCCCGAAAACGAGGCGGATATTCAGGAAGCCTTCGACAATCTCGTCAAAAGCAAGACGGTAATTGTGATCGCGCATCGTTTTCGTACGATCCTCAATGCCGACCAGATTCTTGTTCTCGACAAGGGGTGTATTGTCGAGCGGGGGCAGCATGAGGAGCTTGTGCGCCAAGACGGTCTCTATGCCCGGCTCTGGCGGGAGCAGCAGAAAGCCAGAGGCTGGAAGATGCGGGCATGATGCACTATGACATGATGATAATTTGAAAAAGAGAGAGAGAGATGGAAGGCAAATGACAGGGAGTTCCTGAAACCATGCTTATTCACGTGAAATTCCCCCGTTTCCCTTTTTGTTGAGGCTTATAAGCTGAGCGGTTCCCAAGTTACAGAGCTTCTTGACGATTTTTTTAGCGTTTTTTTGTTTGGATAAAGTCCAAATAAAAGTATATTTGATACGTTATTTTGAACGAGTCCAATTAAAAGTTGTATATCATGAAGAAACAAACCCTGAAGAAGCTTATTATTCTCCTTGCATGCTTCGCGATGCCGGCTCTCCCTGCAAATGCGGAGCAGGAGTCAATCTACGACCCGGCAAAGGCACCGCAGGAGGTTACTGATCCTCATAAACATGAAGGTAAGAAGATTGCCGATAACATCGAAGTGAGCGGCCTTGTCGAAGTGGAGGCATCCTATACCGATACGGGTGATAGCGATGCATCCGATATCGTTCTGGCAACCCTGGAGCTTGGTATCGATGCAGAGATTACCGACTGGTTTTCAACGCATATACTGTTCCTTTACGAAGAGGATGAAACCGACGGTATCGAAGTTGACCAGGCATTTGCCAGCATTACTCCCGGTGACACAGGGTTTTTCATGAACGCAGGACGCTTTCCCCAGAGCATCGGAGCATTTCCTTCCGCGATGATCACCGACCCGCTGACACTGGAGCTTGGAGAGACAACCCAGAAGTCATCGGTTGCGCTAGGTTGGGGCAACGAAGCCGTCGAAGCTGTGGTGAGCGTCTACAAGGGAGATATCCAGAAAACCGGAGACGATTACATCAACACGTGGGTCGGAGCCCTGAATGTGAATGGCGAGCTGGGCAAGCTGAGATGTGAAGCCGGAGTATCCTATACCAGCAACTTTGCCGACAGTGACGGCCTGGTGGATGATTTTGCCGGTGGCGAGACGGATGATTTGGTCGGCGGCTATTCGGGGTATGTGATTGTCGGGCTCGATTCGGTGCGGCTGAGCGGCGAGTATATAGCTGCGGCGGAGACATTTACCGATGGTGACAGGGCAGGAAGCAAACCGGCCGCATACAATGTGGAGTTTGTCTGGGATACGCCTTCGCCGCTGGCACTTACGGTCCGTGTTGGCGGAGGAGAAGAGTATGATATCGATAACCAGTATGGAGCGACCGTCTCGTATAGCCTTTATGAAGGGGTGGCGCTGGGCGCCGAGTACCTCCGCAATGAAAACAGCGACGATACCAGCGAGGATATCTTTACCCTCCAGCTTGCTGCCGAGTTTTAAAGATAGAACACAAGTCTGTTGCCATGAATACGTTATCTGATATGCATGAAGGTGTTACCGGTGAAATCACCGGTGTGGTCAATGAGGGCCGTCATCAGTATGGTCATAGCCGGGGATTGAATCATAATGGCGCAGCAAGGCTGCGTGAAATGGGTTTTTACGAGGGGCAGGAGGTAACTGTTGTCCAGAACAAAGGAAAAGGACCGCTTGTCGTCAAGTTCCAGGATACGAGAATGGTGCTTGGACGCGGACTTGCCATGAAAATCTTAATCAGGAACAATTGCTCATGACACTTTCCGAGCTGAAAACAGGACAAAGTGCACTGGTCGGAAAGCTCTCCTGTTCCGGATCGCTCAAGTCAAAACTGATCGACATGGGGGTTCTCAACGGGGAGAGAATACAGGTGGTACGCATTGCACCGCTTGGTGATCCGATCGAAATTTTGATCAAACAGTACAAACTCTCACTACGCAAGAAGGATGCAGAGGGAATAACCGTCGAGGAGGTACAATAATAATGCCTGATACCATAATTATGGGTGAACAGGCCGCCAAGGAAGGAAAAAGCGGCATCAGAACTGCAGTCATAGCTATTGCCGGTAACCCCAACTGCGGTAAAACAACATTGTTCAATGCGTTGACCGGTCTGAACCAGAAGACAGGTAACTGGCCCGGTGTGACCGTTGACCGGAAAACAGGAGCGTTTGTCCATGAAGACCTTGAAATAGAGCTGGTCGACCTGCCCGGCGTCTATTCTACAACCGCCTCATCGGTCGATGAGGAAATCGCGAGGGATTATATCCTGTCGAGGGAGGCAAAACTGATTGTCAATATCGTCGATGCATCGAACCTGGAGAGAAACCTCTATCTTACCAGCCGCCTGCTTGAGATGAATGTTCCGGTGCTGGTTGCCCTGAACATGATGGACGTGGCTGACGAGCGGGGACTTGAGATCGATGTAAATGGTCTGGAATCAAAACTTGGATGCAGGGTTATCCCGATTGTCGCATCAAGAAAAAAAGGGATCGACGCCCTGAAAATTGCAATCTACCAGGAGATTGGCAGCGGAAAAGAGTTCCACTCGCCAGTCAACTATCCCAATAGCCTTGAGGGAGCCATTGGAGTGTTTTCCGAAAAGGTTTCTTCTGTCGGGATTCCTGGGGACCCTAAATGGCTTGCTCTCAAGCTTCTTGAAGGGGATTCCAAGATTGAAGAGCAGGTTGGCCCTGATTTGAAGTCGGAAATCACGCAGGCCAGGGAAAAGCTTTCTTCGCAGCTCGATGAAGATATCGATATCATTGTCGCCGATAGTCACTACCGGGCGATCAATGTAATCATCAATGAAGTTGTCCGCAGGAAGCATGATGTATCGGAAACGATTTCCGACAAGATCGACAAGGTTGTTCTCAGTCGCATCTGGGGTATTCCGATTTTCCTGCTCGCCGTGTATGCGATGTTCATGTTCACTATCAATCTTGGCGGTGCGTTTATCGATTTCTTCGATATTTTCACAGGAACGATTTTTGTGGACGGGTTCACGGAGATCCTTACGCCGCTCGGAACCCCTGAATGGCTGGTGACGCTTCTGGCTTCGGGACTTGGAGGCAGTATCCAGACCATGGCGACATTTATTCCCCCTATCGGTTTCATGTTCCTGTTTCTTTCGTTTCTTGAGGATTCAGGTTATATGGCAAGGGCGGCTTTTGTCATGGATCGCGCTATGCGCTATCTCGGTCTTCCGGGAAAAGCATTTATCCCTCTGCTGGTCGGGTTCGGCTGCAACGTTCCGGCTATCATGGGGGCCAGGACCATTGAAAGCCAGCGTGACAGGATCATGACGATCATGATGAGTCCTTTCATGTCATGTGGTGCGAGGCTTCCGGTCTACGCACTGTTCGCCGCGGCATTTTTCCCGGTTGGCGGTCAGAACATCGTGTTTCTGCTTTATCTTATCGGTATAGCGTTTGCCGTGGTAACTGGACTTGTCTTGAAATACACAGTGCTGAAAGGTGAGGCCGGTCATTTTCTGATGGAACTGCCGCCCTATCATGTTCCGTCGGTCAAGGGTGTTCTGATCCGGACCTGGGATCGTTTGAAATCGTTTCTTATCCGCGCCGGAAAAGTGCTTGTTCCGGTCATTGTGGTGCTGAGCTTCCTTAATTCTCTCGGAACGGATGGCTCGTTTGGCCACGAGGATACAGAGGAGTCTGTTCTTTCCTCGATCAGTAAAACCATTTCTCCTGTGCTTGCACCGATGGGTGTTACCCAGGATAACTGGCCGGCGACCGTGGGTATCTTCACGGGTATTTTCGCCAAGGAGGCTGTCGTCGGTACGCTCGATGCAATGTATGCCCAAATCGGCGCCGGTGAAGAAGGAGAAGGTGCGGGTGAAGAGGAAGGTTTCAACTTCTGGGCCGGCATCGGCGAGTCCTTTGAAACGATTCCTGCGAATCTGGGTGATCTTGCCGGAACGGCACTCGATCCGCTCGGCATTTCTATCGGGGATGTCTCCGATCCTGAAGCTGCCAGTGAAGATCTTGAGGTAGATGCGAATATCTTCGGGTCGATGGTGAACCTGTTCGACGGCAAGATCGGCGCTTTTGCCTACCTGCTGTTCGTCCTGCTTTACTTCCCCTGTGTTGCTGCCATTGCGGCGGTGTATCGGGAGACAAACCTTGGATGGACGGTTTTTGCGGGATTGTGGACGACCGGTCTGGCCTATATCGTAGCTGTCGTATTTTACCAGCTTGGTAACTTTGCCGCTAACCCTTCCGGAGCCCTGCTCTGGACAGGGGCGATGCTCGCTGTTTTTGCGGCTGCTGTCACCGGTATGTGGTTCAAAGGACGGCAGTCCGAAGAGATCTGACCAAGTTAGCTCACTGCGGGAGTATCCTTTGGAATACTCCCGCATTTCTTACAGAGAACCTCGAAAAAAACAACAGTCATGTCACTTCTTGAACTGAAAGAGTATCTGAAGAGCAGGGATATCGTTTCGATAAACGATCTCTGTATACATTTTAGAACATCACCGGAAACGCTGGAACCGATGCTGGAGCACTGGATACGCAAGGGGAAGCTGAGCCGGGAAAGCTCCGGAACTTCCTGTGGCGGCAAGCACAGTATCTGTTCCTGCGGTGAAAGCGAACAGATATGGTATCAATGGATAGGATAGCACTTCGGTCGACCTCGCTGTAATCTTCTTTATTGACGAACTCCAATCCCTCCTCTATATTTATAGGTGAAGATGTTTCCTGCTTCTTGTTTACTGAACCATCAGAAGCATTACCGGTCTTGTCAAAAGCTAAATAAAGGAGGGAATACCATGGCACTTTACATTACAGAAACATGCACCTACTGTGCAGCATGCGAGCCGGAATGTCCGGTGAGCGCAATCTCTGCAGGTGATGACGTCTATGTTATTGATCCGAATGTATGCAACGAGTGCGAGGGTCTCGATACCCAGGCATGTGTTTCGGTCTGTCCGGAAGAATGTATCGTACAGGGCTGACTGCTGGACGCCTCTATGTATTTGTTCCGCAGTTCAATTGCCACAATACATGGGGGCGCAGTAGCGGGGTTCTCTCTTACTGCGCAACAAACGGATAGCTTTTTCTTGTCTCGGTTGTCATGCTGCCTGCAGAAGCAGTTCAGCTCTTCTGCGGGCGTTTTCGTATCTGGCTCTTGCTTTCTTCGACGGTTCAGGATCGCCGAAAATCTGCCAGCCGCAACTGCCGTTGCAACTGAAATTATTCAGTCCCATAAAGCCCCAGACATCCTTGAGAGGGTAGCCGAGTGCAATGCCGATTTCATGGGGAATACGTCCGCTTGACTGCCACCTTTCTGAAATCTCGTGAAGAAACGATTGTGCGTTGAGTCCGAACGGATAGTTGAGATGGCAGTGCAAAATTCTTTTTGACGCCTTTTTCAACCGAAGATTCACCGCTTCTTCTTTGTAGGCAAGGAATTTCATTGAGCTGCCATTCATCACCAGTACAGAGTAACTCAATTTCCAGGACTTGCAGAAAGAGCTGATATGTTTCAGGCAATTGTCAAAAGGAATATTGAAAAAATCTTTTTTCAGAATAAGCAATTCCCCCGGTTTCCCGCCGAAAGTTACTCCCGATACCTGAAGAAACAGCCAGCGCTCAAAAGAATCCTGTGACACGTCTGCCGATCCAAGTTTGTTTTTCCATTTCTGAAAAACAGGTTTTTGAACGTTCGGTATATCACTATTCATAACGGCGTAATTGTTTGTTAACAGTCAAGCGTTTCAACCTCGATCAATGATGCCAGGGATGCTGCCACTGCAACCGTTTTTCCGTTCATGGCAATCGTCAAAGGCCCGTCAAATGGTGCTTTTTCCACAACCTTGCAGGTACGATCTGGCTTAAAACCGAGATGGTCGATGTACTTCATTACTTCTATATCTGTTGCATGAATAACCGATATCTTTGCCGCGATACCCCGGGCTATTTTTGAAAGAGGAACCGTATCATGTATACGTATTTCGCCTTCTGCCGAAGGTATCGGATGGCCGTACAGATCTCTTTTCGGATAATCGAGCATTTTGTCAAGGGCTTCGGTAAGGCGCTCTGAAACAACATGTTCGAGGCGGCAGGCATCCTGGTGGACTTCATAAGGGGAGTAGTCTGCCATACGGACCAGAAACGTTTCGATCAGCCTTCTTTTTCTGAGCAGCTTGCCTGCAATACGTTTTCCTTTTTCGCTCAACGCGACTCCTTCGCGCCATTCATGAAGAAGCAGACCTTGCTCCGTCAACTTTCGTACTTTTTCCGACACGGTCGACAAGCTGTGCCCCATAGCTTCTGCAATCTGGCCGATGGTTACTTCACCGCTTTTTTCTGACAAACGGAATACCGTCTGCAGATACATTTCACTGGACTCACTGAGCATTATATCTCTGCATGCAACAATCCGTTGTGTTTTTTGTCCCCTTCACTAAAAATGCAGAGGGGACATAACCACAAGGGAGGATGAAAAATCAAGAACGGTTTAAATATAAATACTCAATTTATTTTGACAAAATAAAAATAGCGGAGGGTAGCTTTACAAGAGGTAAAAAAACACCCCTCCGTGGCACTGTCAGAGGGGTGTTGTTGGTAAGGAGAATCAACAATGGTTGGAGGACCAATGTTGATTGTAAAATAAGGATATTTTTTATTTAGACAAATTTAAAATAAAAAAATTGTGCTTTTTTTGCCGAGGGTTTGAATTTCTTTACTGCAACGTCATGTCATTGGCCTGCATGTACGATTTTATCCTGTCCGCGTGATCCTTGTCTTCAAGGTTGAGCTGCTTGAACAGTTCGTCGGAAAGAGAGCAGGATTTCCGGCTCATGAATTCCTGGTAGTGAATTTCTCCGACGGACATTTCAAGATCGTGCGCTGTCCTGAATGCTTCCTCGCGTGAAGGGGGATGGGCGGTAAACTTATTGATGAGGGATTCAATTTTTTCATTGGAAGACTTCAGCGCTTCGAGATCGCTGGCAAGCAGGTTTTCAGGGACGGTCTCTGCATGTTTACGGGCTTTCTGCTCATTGCGGAGAAGTGCAGCATGGCTTCGCTCTTCGATCGAAAGTTGCCACCAGAAATCTTCGTCTTCCTCGAAGAGATCATGAAACAGGGTATAGAGACGGCTTATATTGATTTCATGGACAATAGAGAGGTCCAGCAGTTCTGATAGTGAAGTATCCATGGAAAAAATAGTATTGACAAAAATAGTATTGACGTGACAGTAATCATTTCTAAATCCTGAATTGAGCGATTGTCGAACATGCCGGGGATGCAAGGCACAGTGAGCGCAGCTGTAGTGAACTACCGCAAGTTCGCTGTAACGAAGCAGATCCGGTATGATCGGCAATCCCGAAGGGTTTCAACAAATGCGGCTCTTTATCAGTTTTCACTTTTACCTGGCCGGCGAGGAATAATCGCACTATAAGCACATTATAAAAGACTTTTTTTAATAAACTTCCAGTTATTGAGTATTTGCTGAAACGCTCAGTTCAGGAAAATGTAAATTTCAGGGGAAAGGTATACAACGCCAACCACCAATCACGATAAAAAATGAGCGCTCAAAAACTCGACAGGAATATTTTTCAACGCCTGTTCGGCATCTGTGCCACGCGCAGGCCTGCCCGGAAGGACGGATGGGTTTTAGCTGAAGGTAAGATCACTGTGGATCTTAACGCTATGCCAGAACTGGTAAACAAGGGCTCGGCTGTACGCCTTGATGGCAAAGGTCTCGGTGTATCTGTACTGGTTGTGCATGGCGACGACGGAGAGTTTCATGCATTCGAAAACCGGTGTACACACGGAAAGCGGGCACTCGATCCTGTTCCCGGAACCGAAACAGTTCAGTGCTGCAGCGTAGGGACATCGACATTCAACTACGACGGCTCCTTGATCGAGGGGCCGGCAAAAGGACCCTTAACGGTCTACAAGGTTGATCGTGCAGGAGAAACCCTCAGCGTAACGGTGTAGAGTTTTCCGGCAATGTTTTGGAAAATTGTTTCCGGCGGACAGACAGGGGTAGACCGGGCGGCCCTGGATTTCGCTCTTGCTAACGGGATTGAGCATGGCGGCTGGTGTCCGAAAGGGAGGCGCGCGGAAGATGGGACGCTGGGCGAAGTCTACAACCTGGCCGAAACGCCCTGGAAGGACTATCGTCAGAGAACCGAGTGGAATGTGAGGGATTCGGACGGTACCTTGATTATCTACAATCGTGAGCTGTCGGGAGGGACCCAGTATACACTTGAGGTGACCCGGAAACTGAACAAGCCTGTTATGGTGGTTGAAAGAGGAGGGCACGGCAAAGCAAAAGAGGTGCTCGACTGGCTGGAAAAGAACGATGTGCAGGTATTGAATGTTGCCGGTCCGAGATCAAGCACCGAACCGGAAATCTATGCCATGGCGATGGACTTTCTCGAGGCCGTTTACCTGCTGCGGTAAGCTGCGTACTCCTGCAGGCTTTTAACCCCGAATTCCTGGCGGCGAAGACAGGCGATTGCCTGTACCGATGCTTCGGCAGCCTCGATAGTGGTAACGAAAGGAACGCCGTTCATGACCGATGCAGAACCGATTGCTTCTTCGTCATGCAAAGCCCGCTCTCCCAGCGGGGTATTGATGACAAGGTCGATTTTGCCGAGACGGATGGTATCGAAGACATTCGGGCGCCCTTCTTCCCCTACCTTGAACACCTTTTTGCATTCGATACCGTTATCGGAAAGGAATTGCTGGGTTCCTGCCGTTGCTACAAGATCGAACCCTATGTCATAGAGCTCTTTTGCTATCCGTATGATTCTTTCATCCTTGTCATGGTTGTTGACGCTGATGAACACCGTACCCGATAGCGGCAGCTCCATATTTGCGGCCTGATATGCCTTTGCAAAGGCTTCGGGAAAATCATAGGCAAGGCTCATCGCTTCACCGGTAGAACGCATTTCCGGGCCAAGGTACACACCGGATTTAAGAAACTTCGAGAAAGGAAATACCGGCTCTTTGATAGCCATGTGGTTCATGCCGAGCTCGTCGCAATCAGCCAGACGGTACTCCTTGCGGAGGTCTGAAAGTTTTTCCCCGAGCATGACCCTTGTTGCGATTTTTACAAGCGGAACAGCGGTGGCTTTTCCAACGAACGGGACAGTCCGGCTTGCACGAGGGTTTACCTCGATGACGTATACCTTTTTGTTCTGAACAGCGTACTGTACATTCATCAGTCCGACCACGTTCAGGCTTTCGGCAAGCCTGCGCGTGTATTCTTTCATGGTTTCGATAACCGACGGATCAATGTTGTGATAGGGAAGAATTGAGGTCGAGTCCCCGCTGTGAATACCGGCAGCTTCGACATGTTGCATCATGCCGCTGACGACGCAGTCTGTCCCGTCCGCAAGGGCATCGATGTCGAATTCAACGGCAGTTTCAAGAAAACGGTCGATCAGTAACGGGTATTTCTCGGAAATGAACAATGCCTGATCGACATACTCTTTAAGCGAATCGTCGCTGTAAATGATTTTCATTGCCCGGCCTCCGAGCACGTAACTGGGTCTCACGAGAACAGGGTAACCGATTCTGCCCGTGATTTCCTGCGCCTCTTCAAACGATATTGCGGTATCGTAGTCCGGGTGGGGCACATCGAGTTTGCGAAGCAAGGCACCGAATTTTTTCCTGTCTTCGGCAAGGTCGATGCCTGTAGACGAGGTGCCGAGAATTTTAACGCCTGCCGCTTCAAGTTTTGTCGAGAGTTTGAGCGGCGTCTGTCCCCCGAAGCTTACTATGACCCCGAGAGGTTGTTCATGTTCGAGAATGCGTATGGTGTTTTCGAACGTCAGAGGTTCGAAATACAGCTTGTCCGCAATATCGTAATCGGTGGATACGGTTTCCGGGTTACAGTTGATCATGATCGCCTCGTAACCTGCCTCCTTGAGGGCGAAAACAGCTTGCACGCAGCAGTAATCAAACTCTATTCCCTGTCCGATACGGTTGGGACCCCCTCCAAGGATGACAACTTTTTTGCGATCTGAGCGAACCGACTCGTTTTCCTCGTCGTAGGTCGAGTAATGATAGGGGGTTTTTGCGTCAAACTCGGCCGCACAGGTATCGACTGTTTTGAAAACAGAGTCGAAGCCGTAATACTTCCTCAGATTGCGAATGGCCTGTTCGGAAACATTGAAAACATAAGCAAGCTGACAGTCGGAAAAACCATGTTCTTTTGCCCTTAACAGATGCTCTTTTGACAGGTTTTCAGCCAGGCTGAGGACTTCTGCGGACAGGTCTGAAGCTGCTGTGGTCATACAGTGTCGATGAGTTTTGAGTAGCTTACAGGAAAAGTTGAAACTGATAAAAAGATAACAAAAAATACCCCGGTCGTTGAAAACCCGTGAAGTATACAAAAATGCAAAGGGTTATCAAAGAGGGGGCTTGTATTCGAAGATTTTTTACATTACTGTACCTTACACGGGGATTCAGATTACCTGTGTCGTAAAAGCAAATTACAACCATTTCGGCAGAGCCGGAAGGGTTCGTGCAGGCCTGGAGAGGTATAAAGGGTTCTAACATTTGGGAAATATCAATATGAAGCATGTGAAGATCGATTCAATCGAGTCTGCAATTGAGGATATAAAAGCAGGAAAGCTGGTCATTGTTATCGACGATGAGGATCGTGAGGACGAGGGTGATTTTATAGCCGCGGCTGAAAAAGTCACTCCTGAAATGGTGAACTTCATCACCAAGGAGGCCCGGGGGTTGCTCTGTGTCGCTATGACCATGGAGCGTTCGAAAGAGCTGCAGCTCGATCCGATGGTTCAGCGGAACACATCGCAGCATGAAACCAATTTCACTGTATCGGTGGATGCACTGGCTGAAGGGGTGACAACCGGTATTTCGGCGTATGACCGGTATATGACAATAAAAATGCTCGGAGATCCGGAGTCGCACGCAGACGATTTTTCAAGGCCGGGACACATTTTCCCGTTGCGTGCAATGGAGGGTGGAGTGCTCAGGAGAGTCGGTCATACGGAGGCTGCCGTTGACCTTGCGGAGCTTGCAGGGTGTTCACCTGCGGGACTGCTGTGTGAGATTCTTCATGATGACGGGAGCATGGCAAGACTTCCCGAATTGCTGAAGATCAAGGAGAAATTCGGACTCAAGCTGATTACGATAAAGGACCTTGTCGCTTACCAGATGAAGCGCAAGAAACTGATTTCCCGCTCGGTTGAAACAAAACTGCCGACACGGTATGGTGAGTTCAGACTGATTGCGTATGAGACATGCTGCGACGACACTCAGCAGAACCATCTTGCGTTTGTAAAAGGTGATGTGGATACGGAAGAACCGGTTCTGGTGCGTGTTCATTCACAGTGTGCTACCGGCGATGTTTTCGCATCGTTGCGTTGCGATTGCGGAAACCAGCTCGCTGCCGCCATGCAGCAGATCAACAAGGATGGAAAGGGCGTTCTTGTCTACCTGATGCAGGAGGGGCGCGGCATCGGTCTTATCAACAAGCTGAAAGCGTATAATCTACAGGATCAGGGTCTGGACACGGTGGAAGCCAACGAAAAACTCGGATTCAAGGCCGACCTCAGGGATTACGGCATCGGTGCCCAGATTCTTCAGGATCTCGGTGTGAAAAACATGCGTCTGATGACCAACAATCCGAAAAAGATTGTAGGGCTTGAGGGATACGGTCTTGAAATAGTGGAAAGGGTGCCGATTGAAATAACGCCTAATCCGCTCAATCAGGAGTACCTTCAAACCAAACGGGATAAAATGGGGCACATGATTTCGTGTTCCTGCGTTTGTACGGAAGAAAATGAGCGAAAAGGTGGATAAAGGGCTGGAATCAGTGGGCAGTTGGCTCGACAGCTTTTTTCGGAGGGAGGTAAAAACAGTTGGTATCACAAATCTCATGGCATATTAACCAAACATATCGGAGAACAAACAACCTATGAACATGGATGTCCTTCAGAAACAGGATAAGGAAATTTTTGATGCAATAAGCGGAGAAGTCCGCCGCCAGACTGAAACCCTCGAGCTGATTGCATCGGAGAACTTCGCAAGCAGGGCCGTCATGGAGGCTTGCGGGTCGGTTATGACCAACAAGTATGCCGAAGGATATCCAGGCAAACGGTATTACGGAGGTTGTGAATTTGTTGACGTTGCGGAAAACGTAGCAAGAGAGCGTGCCAAAAAACTGTTCAGCTGCGAGTATGTCAATGTGCAGCCGCATTCAGGTTCCAGCGCAAACATGGGAGTGCTCTTTGCCGTGCTGAAACCCGGCGACAGGATTATGGGGCTCGATCTTTCTCACGGCGGCCATCTTACCCACGGCAGCAAGGTCAACTTTTCCGGACAGTTTTTCGAGGCGCATACCTATGGAGTGGACAAAGATACCGGCTGTATCGATATGAACAACGTTGAGGAGATTGCTTTACAGGTTCGTCCGAAACTTATTATCTGCGGTGCAAGTGCTTATTCCCAGGGTTTCGACTTCAAGGCATTCAGGGAGGTTGCCGACAAGGTCGGGGCATTCCTCATGGCCGATATCGCTCATCCTGCCGGTCTGATTGCTTCAGGCCTCTTGAACGATCCCATGCCGCATTGCCATTTTGTAACCACGACGACCCACAAGACGCTTCGCGGTCCCCGCGGCGGGATGATCATGATGGGTCAGGATTTCGAGAATCCTTTGGGAATAACCGTCAAGACGAAAAAAGGGACACGTACTAAAATGATGTCCGAGGTGATCGATGCCGAGATCATGCCGGGTATTCAGGGCGGCCCGCTCATGCATATTATCGCGGCAAAAGGTGTCGCGTTCGGTGAAGCGCTCCAGCCGGAGTTCCGTGCCTATGCCGAGCAGGTTCGCAGGAATGCTGCTGTTATGGCGGAAAAGTTTGTCGGCCTCGATTATCATATTGTCAGCGGCGGCACCAAAAACCATCTCATGCTGATCGACCTGCGAAACAAGGATGTTACCGGCAAGGTTGCCGAGAACCTGCTCCATGAGGCCGGTATTACCGTCAACAAGAACATGGTGCCTTTCGACGATAAATCACCATTCGTGACAAGCGGTATCCGTATCGGTACACCTGCGATGACAACAAGAGGCATGACCGAACCGCATTCGGAAAGCATTGTCGGGTTCATCGACCGGGTAATCGGTGCGGCCAACAGTGATGAGATCGAAAAGGTTTGCGCGGAAGTGAGAGCCGACGTGAAGGTGATGTGCGGGGGGTTGCCTCTGAATGATTTCGGCCCGACGCCTTAAGGTGTCACGAAAAACCTATTACGCGAAATCAAGTGCTGCGTTGAGTCCGACACAGGTTTCAACCAGAAAAAAAGCAGAACATCGGTTTTGGAAGTATAATCAGTGCCGGAAGGTACTATTGAACATTTTAATCAGTAGACATTTCCTGCGATCCTCGGGAATACCTGCAAGAAAACATGTTCTACAAATTTGCGGCGGATACCGTTGTGGTGATCCATCTCCTCTTTATCGTCTTTGCAGTTGCCGGCGGCCTGCTGCTTTTTCTGAGGCGGTGGATTGTGTGGGTTCATCTCCCGGCGGTTGTCTGGGCGGTGCTGATCGGGTGGAGGGGATGGATTTGCCCGCTGACCCCGCTGGAAAACCATCTTCGTCAAAAAGCGCAGCTTGCCTCTTACGAGGAAAGCTTTGTCGGACACTATCTCCTTCCGGTTGTTTACCCTGCAGGGCTGACACAGGAGATTCAGTATCTTCTTGGGGGACTGGTGATTGCTGCCAATCTTTTGTGTTACGGCCTGTACGTTGCATTTGGGCGAAAAGGCTGAGTGAGCGGTCCGGTCTTTTTGTTATACTTTACGCTTAAAGAAAAGCCATAGAAGCCCCGATACCAGATATACCGAAATGAATATCAGAAGTTCGAAAAAAATATCCGAACATATAAAGCTGTACTGCATATTAAGGGGATAGGTTGAAATGTACTTTTGTTATTATACGAAAAAAATTCGCTATACAATACAATACAGTTACATCGTTTTGTTTTTTTGCAAATAAAGAGGGGTGTCCTTTAGTTAATGGCTTTGCAGGATAGCCCTGATCATCTTGTTGACTTCTGATTCGGTTGTTCTCTCTTCTTTGCGCAGCATATTCAGTTCGGCGGCAAGTTTTTTTTCAGTATCGAGGTCGGGGGCGGTGTGCAGTTTTTCAATTATCCGTTTTCTTTTTCCTCGGAAGTCTTCAAGAAGAAGGTTCCTTACGGCGTCGAGAAAGGCCGTCAGACATTTTTTTGCTTTTTGCTGCTGCTCATCAAACGATTCATACCAACGGTTACTGACCGGCTGATCGACCAGAAGCCCCGACGCGAGATCGCGCGCTTCGGGAAGTGTTATCGAACTGATTTCCGAGGTTATGTCGAGGTAACTGTCAGGGGTGTTCTGCTTCTCGCGGTGTCGCTTGATGAGGTGGTGGAGTATATGGTTGGCGGCCGGGTTGGATAGTTTCAGCAGGGCTTCATGGGAAACGCAGAACTCGAGCACCTCGTTTCCATACCAGGTGCTTTCGAGCAACGCTTTAATGAACGTTTTTTCAAGTACCGAAAGCGGCGTGTTTTGCCCGGCTGTGGTTTTTGTTTTGTCATCATGCTGATAGTGCCGCGCCGGAAGACGTTTCCCGGGTTTTTTTTCGGCCATGATCCCTTTGAGGACGGGCAGGCTTATACCGATTTTTTGTTCGAGCTCCTGAAGATAGAACTCCCTGCGTGCGGTATCGGGAACAAGCGTGACGGTTTTGAGCATTTCCCGGACGGCTTGTGATTTTTTTTCCGGTTGGTCAAACGAGCCGTGCTGTCGATAAAAAGAGAGCTGGAAATCGGTGAATGATTCCCGCGAGCTTTCGATGAACTCCAGAAACCCTTCTTTCCCTTTTTTTCTCACCAGACTGTCCGGGTCTTCACCTTCGGGGAGAGAGGATATCCAGGGCGTAAGGCCGGCCCCGACAAGTATGTCGATCCCGGAGAGCATCGACTTGGAGCCGGCTTCGTCTCCGTCATAAATGAAAAGCACATCTTCGGCATATCTTCCGAGTATCTTTGCCTGATCGCGGGTCAGCGCGGTGCCGCAGGATGCTACGGCGTTGCTCAGTCCCGCCTGGTGAAGCGCAAGCACATCCATATACCCTTCGACCAGAATGGCAAGGCCCTGTTTTCGGATTGCTTCTTTGGCGGCGTGCAAGCCGTAAAGGATCGTTGACTTATCAAATACCCGGTTTTCGGGGGAATTAAGATATTTCGGAGCGTTCCTGTCGTTGCTGAGTGTTCTACCCCCAAACCCGATGACCTGTCCTCCAATGGAAAAAATCGGAAACATGATCCGGTTGCGAAAGTAGTCATAGTGCGAGTTTTTTCCCGGGTTGTGATACACAAGGCCGGTTGAGACGAGATGGTCGAGCGGTATATTGGAGCGTTTTGCGTGAGAAAGCAGATACTCCCACTGATCGGGCGCGAAACCAAGTCCGAAAGAGGTTATGGTTTTTGGCGAAAGTCCTCTTTGTGTTACAAGATAGCTGAGGCCTTCCTTGCCGTCCGAAGAGTTCAGCAGCCGGTTGAAGAGTCTTGCCGCCCATTTGAGCGTTTCATGGGCGGTTTGTTCAGCCTGATCGGGTACGGCTGGGCCTTTTACATAATTGCTGACATCGACACCGCATCGTTTGGCAGCTGTTTCAACCGCTTCGGGGAAGGAAATCTTTTCCATTTCCATGATAAAAGTGAAAACGTTCCCTCCTTTCCCGCTGGAAAAACACTTGTAGATTTGCTTGTCCGGGGAAACGACAAACGATGGTGTTTTTTCCTTTGTAAATGGTGAAAGAGCCTTGAAGTTTCTGCCCGAAGGCTGAAGCTTCACATAGTCAGATATGACATCGACAATATCGCAGCTTTCGCGTATCTCATCGATTTTGTTTTGTGGAATCATCTCCCGACAATCAACGTTCTGCCAGATTTGTTTTTTACGCTCTGATCATATGATAGCGTGAAAAACGGCAAATCGCAATCTTCCGGCAGGAGTATTTGATAGAAAGCATTGCCGTTATCAATGAGGAAACAGCTTGTCATGTTTATATGATGTAATGCCGTGTGTCCGTAAACATCGGGAAGAAAAAATCTCACGGCGAAAAAAGCGTTTTTCTTAAACAGCTCTTTTTTCTAAATTTCCCCGACACTACTGTAAAAATGCTTGCCGGATAAAGCTGAAAACCGGTTTTCACTGGTCATTTTTATTTGTATACTTTCCATATTCACAAATGTAATCAGGTTCCGCAGTCGGCAGTATATCTCACAATAGGGTTTAAAATTTTCATGCTATGAAACAGGGAATATTTACAGCGCTTCTGATCGTTGTCACGTACGCTGTCTCTTTCGGGTTCTATATCTGGATGGGAACTGCCCCCAGAGAGTCAATGTTTCACACGGTCTACGAAGGAGGATATGTCGTGACGGTTCT